>CAJQMW010000465.1 GCA_905479535.1 uncultured Maribacter sp.
CTCAACTTAAAATTAACTATTTATGAAGATTACGCTACTTAAGAGTCTGATGGTACTTGGGGCATTTTTATCCTTTGGTTTATCTCAGGCGCAGGAAGTAACCGGAACTGTTTCCGATGCAAGTGGGCCTTTACCGGGCGCAAGTGTGGTTGAAAAGGGAACGACCAACGGTACTCAAACAGATTTTGATGGGAACTATACCCTAGAGGTAGGGAGTGACGCCACCTTGGTTATTAGTTACATTGGTTACAAAACGGTAGAAATACCGGTTAATGGACAAACAACTGTTAACGCTACGCTAACTGAAGATACAAGTCAGCTAGATGAAGTCGTCGTTGTTGGTTACGGTACTCAGAATAGAAGAACCACAACGGGAGCCGTTGAAAGTGTTAAGGCCGAAGAATTTAATAAAGGTGTAATTGTAAATCCACAACAATTAATACAAGGTAAGACCGCAGGTGTTCAGATTTCTGCCACTACCGGTGAGCCTGGTGCGGCAGTTAATGTTAGAATTCGTGGTACTGCTTCTGTAAGAGCAAACAATAACCCTTTATATGTAGTGGATGGAATACCATTAAGTGGTGCAAACACCTCAGCACCTGCAGGTGGTGGAAATACGGATCTTGGCCAAGCCGCTCCTATTGACCCACTTAGTTTTTTAAATCCCAGCGACATTGAAAGTATTGATATTCTCAAAGATGCCTCAGCTACGGCCATTTATGGTTCTAGGGGTGCGAATGGCGTTGTGCTTATTACCACGAAAAGTGGTAGAAGCGGGAAAAGCACTTTAGAATATTCTTCTACATTTTCTGTAGGATATATACCCAATCAACTTGACTTACTATCTACCGAACAATTTTTAGACGCTCAAAATACATTGTCAGGTGGAACTTTTGTAACAGCTGGCTCTTCTGTTGATGCTCAATCACAAATTTATAATACATCCTTTACACAAATTCATAACCTTTCCTATGGTGGTGGAAACGAAACTGGTAATTATAGGGTTTCTCTTGCTTACCAAGACCAAGAAGGTGAAGTAGAAGATAGCCAATTTGATCGTTTAACGGCTAGAATCAATGCATCACAACGTTTTTTTGATAATAAATTGAGACTGGATATGCAGGCGACGATTTCAAATATAGAAAACCAAAGACCTCCAATAACGGATAACCCGAATGCACGGGGTGATTTATTGTCTGCAACATGGGGTTTTGCACCGGATCAAGAGTTTCGCGGATCGGGAGACGGCTTTGAGGGAGGTTTTTTTCAACCTTCTGCCGAAAGGAGAAATCCAGTTGCTTTGTTAAACCTAACAAGAGCTGCATCAAGTAACTTTAGGGCTCTCCTTAGTATAGGTGCTACCTATAGCTTTACAGACAATTTGAGTTTTAAAACTTCCATTGGTGTAGATAAATCCACTTCATCTTCCTATTCTGTGCAGAATTTATTTTTCAATTCTGGCCAAACCTTAGGACGCGGTAGAGGTCAAAACAATGAGAATGATTTGATCAACACAACTTGGGAATCCTATTTTAATTATAACAAAGTTTTTGGCGAGAACGTTTTGGATTTAACTTTAGGACATTCCTATCAAGAATTTATTACCGAGACCCTATTTATAGAGTCTGCTAACTTTAATACAGCGAATTTGTTCCAGATGGCCAACAACTTGGCTTCCGCCCAGAATTTTACCGCTAATAGCTCACAAGAAATAAACGAGTTACAATCCTTTTTCCTAAGAGGTAATTACTCTGTTGCCGGCAAATACAACTTTTCCGGTACGGTAAGGATAGATGGTTCTTCTCGTTTTGGTGGTAATAATAAATATGGAACATTTGGTGCCGTAGGTGCAGCTTGGACCTTGTCCGAAGAAGATTGGTTCCCAGAGTTTTTTGATACGTTTAAATTAAGGGCGGCATACGGTGTAGTAGGTAACCAAGAAGGGTTAGGCTCTAATCAATTTAGTGATAGATCAAGGTTTAACACCGGTAATGACAACGGAGCAAATGATGGTATTTTTAATCCTGGTTCATTGCAACCAGTTGCTTTTAGTAATCCTGATTTGAAATGGGAAGAAACAGCGCAAATTAATATAGGTATTGATTTTGGAATCCTAGATAATAGAATAAGTGGTTCTTTTGAGTACTATAATAAAATTACCAAAGATTTCCTATTACAGATACAGAGCGCCCAACCAGCCGTAAACCCATTTATATTTACCAACGTTGATGGTGAGATTAAAAACTCTGGGGTTGAATTAAACCTTAATGCCATTGTTGTTGAAGGAGAAGATTTTGGTTGGGATTTGAACTTAAGTGTCGGCTACAACGAGAACATTGTCCAAAATTTTGATGGTGAAATTGATACTGGTTCTATTAACGGTCCAGGATTAACCGGTGCTTTTGCTCAGAAATTAGTTGGAGGACAACCTTTGTATAGCTTTTTTGTACAAGACTGGCAGGGCTTAACACCTGTTGCCGATCCAAATAATATTGGTGAAACAGAAGGGGTAAACATCTTTGCCGAAGGCGGTCAACAGTTTATTGGAAAAGGAGCATTACCAGATGTTACACTTGGATTTACGCAGAATTTCCGCTGGAAAAACTGGGACATGTCTATTTTCTTTAATGGTTTATTTGGTCAATATGTCTATAATAACAATAGAAACGCTTATTTAACAATAGCAAATTTAGCGCAAGGTAGAAACGCAACGACGGACGTTCTGGACTTTATTGGAAGAGAGAACCCAATCAACATCCAAGAAGTTTCAAGTAGATTTATAGAAGATGCATCCTTCTTAAGGCTTCAAAATGTTACGGTAGGCCATAATGTGCCGTTGTCAGAAAACAGTATATTTTCTGGACTTCGAATTTTTGCAACCGGTCAAAATCTGTTCGTCCTAACTGGTTATAGTGGTCAGGATCCAGAGGTATCCGTAGATAGAAATTTAAATAATGTTCCTTCTTTGGGGATAGATTTAACGGCATTTCCTAGGCCTACAACATTCTCTTTAGGTGTTAATGCAAGGTTTTAAATAATAAAAAATAAAATGATGAGAAAAGAAATTTCAATTAAAAAAACGCTCCTTTCATTAGGAGCAATGACTGCCCTTATTTTTGGGCAATCATGTAGTGATCTAGAACCACAGTTTTCCGATTCTGTTTCAAATGCATCACCAGAAGGTGATTTTTCCGGTGTAAGTGATGTATCCAGTGCTTTGACTGCACTTTATGATAACATAGAAAACCTTGGAGATCAAGCTGGCGAGTATGCGCTAATGGAGGTATCTGCAGAAAATGTTGCAGTTTTGACCAGGGGTGCTGACTGGGGAGATAATGGTGTATGGCGTTTGCTACACAACCATAAGTGGAATGGAGGTCATCTATATGTTCTAAATGCGTGGAATAATAGAAACCAAGAGATTTTAAATGCCACACGTTTATTGGACCCAGCTTCAGGAGCACCGGCGGGAGTGGCTGCACAAGCCCGTGTTTTACGTGCCATCAACATGTTTATGGTTCTGAACTTTTATGGCCAAGTTCCTTTTAGAGGTGTAAACGAGGGAGCAGATGTAAATCCAGAGGTACTAACTCCCCAAGCAGCTTTCGATTTTGTCTTAGATGATTTGAACACTGCAATCAGTAGTGGTGAACTTCACACCAGTGGTCCTGTAGCAACCGGTGATCCCGTCCAATTTGTTCTTGGAGAAGCGGCAGCTAGATTTATCAGAGCCAAAGTGAATTTAAATTCGATTAATATTCTTGGAGCAGCTCCGGCAGGTGCCATGGATGCCGTAATAGCAGATGTTGATGCTATCGAAGCTCTTGGATTTGAATTGGATTTAGTAGGTCCTGGTGAGGATTATTTTGATATCTGGAGACCAGGTTCTAACTCAGAAGTTGTGTATTATATGAATACGGGTACTGGAAATAGAGTACTTAACATGATACATCCAAACCAATCTGGATGGAATGGTTTTGTTACCCTGACAGAAACCTATAGACTATTTGGTTCCGATGATGTGAACGATGATGCAAGATTAGGACTTGCTGGTCCTAATTTCAACGGGGTGAGTACTGGATATCTTAGAGGTCAGCAATTAGACGGTAACGGTGATCCTTTAACTGACAGACAAAATACTCCTTTGGTGTATGAAGATGAACTGTTAACTAGTTTAGAGATTAACAACGAACGTACGGGTATAAGGGTTGTTAAATATCCTCAAAGAGGTCCAGAAGGGACGCCCAACGGTTTTACAAATTCGGAGAGTGTTTGGCTGCGTTTATCGGAAGCATACCTTATGAGAGCGGAGGCTGCTCTTAGAGGTGGTACAGGAGGAAATCCTGATGCCGATGTAAACGCTCTAAGAAATAGGGCTGGCGCAACTACGCTTGGATCTGTTTCTCTACAGGATGTATATGATGAATATAAAAGAGAGATGAACGCTGAGGCCAATATCGCTGGAATGAGAGCTGTACAAGTTAGGTATGGAACTTTTGCAGAAACTTGGGAACTTAAAGATGTTCAAGAAGATTTTAGGGTTCTTTTCCCTATCCCAACTACGGCATTAGCTTCTAATCCGAATTTGGTGCAGAATCCTGGGTACTAATAATTACCCTCAGTTTAAATTTAAGTGTAAAAAGGAGGTATATAGCCTCCTTTTTTTATTGGCTTTTGTTTTCCTACATTTTAAAATTCCCTAATACAAAAAGAAGCCATACTCTAGTTGCCCGCCGCTGATCAAGATCGTTTGTTAAGGGACATAACCGGTTCACTTCAAGATGTTGATCTGTCCCAACAAGCTTCCCGTTGTTATGTTTTGGACAACAAGATGGGCCGATACCCTCATTGTCCGCACGATAAATATGTTAGTTTTGGTGTGGACAAGGGTTCACAGCGTTACAAGTGCAGATCCTGTAAGAGAAGTTTTACCGAATATACGGGCACTTGGATGGCAGTCCTGCAACGAAGAGATGTAGTATCCCACTATTTAGGTCTGATGCTAGAGGAAAAAAGTTTGGATACAATAAGTGCAACTTTGGGCATCAACACGAAGACGGCCTTTGACTGGAGGCACAAGATATTGGCTGCACTGGGCGGCAGGGAAGGTCGGGACGGTTTTACAGGGATTACGGAAAGTGACGGGGCTTTTTTTCTTCGGTCCGAAAAAAGTAATGGACGTAAATGGTCCGGAATCCAGAAAAAGAGGAGGGAAATCCGACAAAAGGGGCATCGGTAACGATCAAGTTGCAGTAATCGTTACCCAGGACAGAAAATCAACGTTGGACCTTAGTGTGGCCAAACTTGGACGTATCGGGAAATTGGACATAGAAAATGCCATTGGCGATCCGGGTAAAGAAAGGGGTTGCCATATTGTGTAGCGACCCACACCACAGTTATAAGGGTTTGCCAAGGATAATGGAATGGAGTCCCATGCCGTAAACGCATCAAAAGGAGAGAGGGTAAAAGGGAGTTACCACATACAACATGCAAACTCTACCCATAACAGGATCAAAAAATAGATCGATAATACATTTTTGGGGGGGGCAACAAAATACCCACAACAATATTTGAATTGGCACCGTACCAAGGAAAGTATAAAGTACGGGAGCGATAGAGCCAACGCTTTTATAGAAAGAACAATGAATATCGGTGCCCTGGAACGTTTCGGTCAAATTCAAGCTCAATATAAAAAAATTATATCAGTGCCAAGCTTAACTAGAGCGTTTATATGTCAAAATGTAAACGTTTACATTAATTATTTGTAACTTCCACACCTCTAATGATTTCGAAAACCGCTTCATATATTTTTGCTGTACTAGTGCTTTTGGGTACACTTCTTGGTTATATATCCCCTGCTAGTGCTCTACTCATAGGTATGATTAGTGGTATTTTCCAAATTTCTGATAAGACCGTAGTTCAGAAAAACATTAAAAGTCAAAAACTGCTATTACAACTATCTGTAGTTGGTTTGGGTTTTGGCATCAACATCCAGGATGCCTTAATAATGGGTTCTAATAGTTTCTTTTTAAGTCTTGTTGCAATCGTTCTAACATTTATAATTGCCATTACATTAGCGAAAATATTAAAAGCCGAACGGTTAACCACCATTTTAGTGGCCTCCGGGACCGCTATTTGTGGAGGTAGTGCAATTGCAGCTGTAAGCCCCAGTATTAAGGCAAACTCAAATCAAACATCCATAGCTTTAGCCATTGTTTTTCTACTTAATGCAATTGCCTTATTTATATTTCCGTATGTTGGCCACTACTTTGATTTGAGCGAAACACAGTTTGGCCTTTGGTGTGCAATAGCCATACATGATACAAGTTCCGTTGTAGGTGCCAGTGCCGTTTTCGGCCTAGAAGCCTTGAATGTGGCCACTACCACAAAACTGGTAAGGACGTTGTGGATTATTCCGTTAGTCCTAATTGTATCTTTTGGTTCAAATTCCAAAGAAAAATTTACATTTCCATGGTTTATTTTAGGCTTTTTGGGTGCAATGGCAATTGCTACATACATACCACAAATTGAAGCCCTATCCGATAAAATAGTATGGCTTGCTAGAAAGGCCTTAATTTTCACCCTATTCCTTATAGGACTACAGATTAACATCACTCAATTAAAAAAACTAGGATTTAGCATACTGGGTGTAGGTATTTTCACTTGGTTAATACTGGCTCTAATGTCACTCCTCTACATAATAAACTACGTACACCTATAATTAGGATTTTAAGGTGAATATTATACTTTTGTTCAAAGTAGCATCAAAATTATATTAAAAACCTAGTACAAAATGGCGGGAATAAAGGACATAGCTAAATTAACCGGTCTCTCGCTTGCTACGATCTCCCGAGTATTTAATGATAGTGAATTAGTATCTCCAAAAACCAAAAAAAAGGTTTTAAAAGCAGCAGAAGATTTAGACTACCAACCCAACATGATGGCTTCTGCCCTAAGAAGTGGTCGAAGTAAAATAGTAGGTGTAATTGTTCCCGAGATAAATAATCACTTTTTTAGCAGTATTATTAACGGAATAGAACAAAAACTAAGAAGCGCAGGGTATCACCTAATTATTGCCCAATCCCATGAAGCCCAATCAACGGAAATAACCGCTCTCCAGTCCTTTATCCAATTAAATGTAGTTGGGATTCTAATGTCCATTTCGAAGGAAACCAAAAATATTCCTTTCTTAAAAAAATTTGATTCAAAAGTCCCAGTAGTTTTCTTCGATAGGCTGCCCAGCTTCAACACAAAAAATTTAGTTGTCCTTGACGATTACAAAGGTGCTTTTATGGCCACACAATATTTGATTGATTGTGGTTGTAAAAATTTGTTACACATCCAAGGCGATCAGAACGTATCCATTTTTAAAAATCGGAAAAAAGGTTTTGTGGATGCTCTGGTGAAAAACAATCATCAAGTTATAGAAGGAAATAGTTTTGAAATTGTTGGAGATATTGCAAAAGACACTTCTTTGATTAAAAAGATTTTATCAAAACATTCAGATATCGATGGGTTTTTTGCGCACGGGGATGAAAGTTGTCTCTATGTAATTAACATTTTAAAAACACTAAATATTAAGATTCCCGAGCAGATACAAATAATAGGCTTCGGAAATACAGAATTCGGGACACTAACAAACCCTAAAATGACTACAGTAGACCAAAAATGTTTGGAAATGGGAATTCTAGCCGCAGATATGCTTCTCAAGAACCTAAAGAAAAACAATAAAGAAAACTCTAAATTAGTATTAGTGCCAGAGCTAATTATAAGGGATTCTACCAAATAGACTATCCTAGATTAGGGTCCAAACGTAAATTAAAAATCCAAAAATTGTTTCATTTGCAAATCAAGAGATTTTTCTAAATTCTCATCCATGACCTTATTGTCGCTATCTAATAATTTATAAATAGAAGAAATAGGATTTTTGTTGGGATGCACATACATGCCCAAGTGATTTAGAACATCTGAAAGATGATCCATTCCCCTTAAATTACCAGCACGACCTGAGGCAATACCCGTAATGCATGCTTTTTTATTGGAAAAGCTATGTTGTAGCTCTCTAACGGAGATAGCATCCAATACTAACTTGAGTATCCCAGGATAACTTCCATTATATTCTGGAATAAAAAACCAAAATTTTGAAGATGGAATAAAATAGGTATCTTGAAACTCCTTAACACTTGTCGTTTGGTTCTTATACATATCATCCGATATAACGTTACCCTCTATACCCGATAAGTCAAAAAAGCGGACCTCATCATTTGTTTTTTCCTGAAGTTTCAGATAGACATATTTTGCAAAATGTACCGTTTTGTTATCCTTTCTATTAGAACCTGATATTATTGTAATCATCTTAATTTCAAATTAATGACAAAACCAGTTATTAAAAGCGAAGTAGTTTAAACTTTTTACTTTTAAGCGAAAATTAAGGATTTTGCGCACAATCGAAGTCTTCTTAGAGATGCATAGCTAGGCTACGGAATGAAAAAAAGACAAAAAGCGGGTACAAAAGGCTAATTTTTTTAGCAAATGGAAAAGGCTTAAACCACTTCAAAAACTAAAATTAGTACTTTTATAAATGTAAACGTTTACATTTCGTTTTTTTTTCCTACATTTAGCCATAACAAGAGTTTTAACATGAGCATATCCAAAACCAATATTTCGCCATACGTTATAGGAACTATGAGATTGGGGAAATGGGGGAGCAATCTTTCTACTAAAGAATATGAAAAATTTATTGAATCCTGCTTGGAACTTAATTTGATAGACTTTGACCATGCCGATATTTACGGAGATTATACAACGGAATCCGAATTTGGAAATGTCCTTAAATATCGTTCTGATTTAAGGCAAAAACTACGTATTATCACAAAATGTGGAATTAAGATGAATACGGATAACCGTCCTGACCATAAAATTAAATCTTATGACCTTTCCAAAAGACATATAAAAAATTCAGTTGAGGCCTCGTTGAACAATTTACATACTGAGCATATTGATTTATTGCTACTACATAGGCCTGATTATTTAATGGATCCTTCTGAAATAGCGGAAGCTTTTACAGAACTTAAACGGGAAGGCAAAGTGGGTGAATTTGGGGTTTCAAACTTTTCAGTTTCACAATTTGACTTATTGAACTCCTTCACTCCCCTAGTTACCAATCAAATAGAAATATCCATATCACAAAGAAAAGCATTCGACGATGGAGCTTTGGTCCAGTGTTTAAAGTTAGGGATTATTCCCACTGCCTGGTCTCCGCTTGGAGGAGGTCTTCTTTTTCGAGAATCAAAAGATGCTTCAACAAAAAGAATACAGCAAACTCTTGTAGCACTTGGCAAAAAATATAATTTAACGGCTGATCAAGTTCTCTATGTTTGGCTTAAAAAACATCCCGCTGGAATTATTCCCGTATTGGGAACCTCAAAAATTTCACGAGTTAAAGCGGCATCTAATGCTTTGAACGTAACCTTAAGTCACGAAGAATGGTACATGCTTTTGGAGGCAGCCGTCGGAGAAGAAATTCCCTAATATTTAAAACTAAAAAACAATTCTATGAGCAATACGAAAATTCAAATCAGGTCTCCACATTTAGAGGGAGCAGAAGTTTCATGGTTCGCACCTATTTGTAATGGCGATGACCGCTACATGGGCGAGCGCAACATGGCCTATAAAAGCACATTTAAAAACGCTTCTGAAATACTGCTGACGGCGGATAAAAAGGGTTACAGGAATATTTTATGTCCTTCTTCATATTTAGTTGGTCAGGATACTTTACCTTTTGCAGCCGCCGTTGCCCCGATGACGGAACAGATAAATATTTTGGCAGCCGTAAGGTGCGGAGAAATACATCCCCCAATGTTAGCCAGAACATTGGCAACTATTGATCATATTTTAAAGGGCAGATTTACCATCAATATCATTTCTTCCAATTTACCTGGTGAAGACGCTTCTTCAGAAGATCGCTACCAACGTTCACGTGAGGTAATCGAAATGCTAAAACAGGCTTGGACTCAAGATGAAATAGATTTTAAAGGGCAATTCTACAATATGAAATTATCATCGTTACCAGCTAAAACTTATCAAAAAGATGGGCCGCTGTTGTATTTTGGTGGCTACTCACCTTCTGCGGTAGATTTATGTGCAGAACATTGTGATGTTTATCTTATGTGGCCTGAAACAGAGCAAAATCTTAGGACTTTAATGGAAAACATGAGTGCCAAAGCAGCTACTTATGGCCGTAAAGTAGATTTTGGGCTTAGGGTACACGTGGTTGTTAGGGAAACCGAGGAAGAAGCCAGAGCATATGCCGCTAGTATAATTTCTAAATTAGATGTTGAACAAGGCGTGAAGCTTAGAGAGGGAGCTCTAGATGCCAAATCCTATGGTGTTAGCAGACAAGCCGAAACACGTGAAAAATCAGATAATGAAGGTTACGTTGAAGACCATTTATGGACAGGAATAGGAAAAGGGCGTTCGGGTTGTGGCGCAGCCTTAGTTGGTAATCCAAATCAGATTATTAAAAAGTTAAATCGGTATATGGATATGGGAATACGGTCATTCATATTTTCTGGTTATCCACATAAAGAAGAATGCGAACGTTTTGCAGAACTTGTTTTGCCTAAACTTAAAACCTTTTCCATGCCAATAGAGCAAGGAAAAATTACAGAGGAAGAACCGTTATCGCCATTGGGGGCCGGAGTACGAACCTAAAAAACATTATATTGGAGTCTAATATTAATGAGCTCACGGGGTAGTTTATCCACCCAACTGTTTATTACTTTTTAATTGGAAGTATTTCCTAAGATCAAAAATTAAGTTTTAAAAGCTACCCTAACCCTATGATTGATTTATTAATTGTTTCCGCATATTTCATCATTGTTTTTGTAACTGCCATAACCGGGAAAACCTCAAAAGACGCTACCACTGAAGAATATTTTCTAAGTTCTAGAAATTTGCGTTGGCCATCAATCGCCTTTTCCACGATTGCAACGAATGTACAAGGCTATCAGTTCTTAGGTTTTATGGGCTCCGCCTATTTGTATGGCCTAGCCCAAGCAAATTTCGAAATTAATGCTATACAAGGTTTACTCTTGGCAGCTTTCATTTTCATTCCGATGTATCTCAAGGATAAAATCATTACGATTACCCAATTCATTAAAACTAGACTGGGCAATACGGTTGCCATGATATATTCTATCTCGAATATCGTGTTATTTGGAACGATAACTCTAGGGGCGGCCCTATTTTGGGGGGCTTACTCCGTTGATTTGGTTTTCGGAGATTATTTATCCTTTATTCATCAGGATCGCTTAATACGTATCTGTATTTTGATAATATTCTTAGGGGTGTTCTCGGCGACCTACACTTATTTTGGAGGACTTGCAGCAGTTGTGCGTACAGATGTGATACAGTTTGCAATTCTATTGACCGGAGGTATCGTTGTACTGTTGATTGCAGTTTACCACTTAGGAGGTTGGTCTCAATTCTATGTGAAAACTGAAAATCTAATGCACCTTCATTTACCCGCAGACCATCCAAAACTACCTTGGATACACATTTTTGGTGCTTTTCTATTGAATATTAACTATTGGTGTGCAAATCAATCCGTAGTGCAACGTTCCTTGGCCGCAAGAAGCCTCAAAGACGTTCAGATTGGTCTTATGGTAGGTGGACTAATGAAATATCTTATGGCGGCAATTATCATTTTACCTGGAATTGCTTTGGTAGGTATTCTAGGAGAAAATGGCCTAACGGATCCAGATTCCGCCTTCCCCTACTTAGTGAACACATATCTACCCGTAGGTTTGAAAGGACTCATATTGTGTGCCTTATTTGCCTCTTTGATGAGTACTGTAGATTCCACTTTTAATTCTTTAGCCACTTTATGGTCTATTGATATCTACAAACCGTATGTCAACAAGAATGCAACTGATAGACAAATTGTAAAGTCGGGAAAAAAATCCATTCTTATATCTTTCATTACAGGTTCTATAGTTGGGATAATTCTATTATATATTAAATTCAAGGATTCCGGAGTCGCCTTTACCCATACCTTAAATGAACTCAGGTATTTCATAAGTTGTGGTATCGTTGTATTAATATGTGCAGCTGCATTCCTAGCAGCACCTAAACATAAGATAGCCCTATATGGCTTTATAGCTACTGTACCATTACACTTTATATTTATATACTTTTCCCCGGAAATGAATTATATGGTTAGGGCAATGTGGGTAATAACTATCGGCTTTTTAATTATTTTAATCGGTTCTAGAAGCGGGTTTGTAAAAGATAAACTAAAAGCTCGGCCAGCAACACCCTGGCTAGGAAAAGCTGGAATAGGAATGCTGCTTTCACTAATTGCGTTACATATTATATTTCATTGACAAATGAAAAGAAGAGACTTTGTTAAAAATAGTACCCTGGGAACTATAACCACATTAATGGGTATTGAACTGGTTTTTGGAAAAGTAATTCCCAAGGGGTATACGCCACTTGCTTTACAAGATTCTGATCCCTTTAAATTATTCAACAAGGACAAGGGCATGACTGTTCTTAACGACAAACCATGGAATATTGAGGCTACGGCACATTTACTTGACGATAAAATTACCCCAAATAGCTCTATGTTTATTCGAAATAATGGTCTGCTTCCTGAAAATACAGAAGCTAAAACCTGGACTTTGGAAATTGACGGGGAATCAGCTGAACAGCTAAAAAAATACACTTTAAAAGAACTAAAATCCAAATTCAAACATCATACGTATCAACTCACTCTAGAATGTGGGGGGAATGGGCGTAGTGAATTTAACCCCCCGGCAAAAGGAAACCAATGGACTTTAGGAGCCGTTTCCTGTGCCCAATGGACTGGCATTAGATTAAAAGATATTTTAGAAGACGTAGGGGTTAAGAGCGATGCTGTTTATATTGGTTATCACGCCACGGATAGACACTTAAGTCTAAATCCAGAAAAAGAACCTATCTCTCGTGGTGTTCCTATGAGTAAAGCAATGCAAGAAGAAACGCTATTGGCATTTAAGATGAACGGAGAAGATATTCCCTTAGCTCACGGTTACCCTTTAAGACTAGTTGCGGGAGGATGGCCAGCATCTACTTCTGGGAAATGGATAAATAGACTTAGTATTCGGAATATAGTTCATGACGGGGCAAAGATGACGGGAAGTTCTTACAGAGTTCCATGCGAACCAGTTGCACCTGGCAAAAAAATATCCGATAATGACATGTGCATTATAGAATCCATGCCAGTGAAATCACTGATTACATACCCAAAGACAGGGGCAATCCTTAAAAAAGGCCAAGTTTTAGAATTAAGAGGCCATGCATGGGCCGGAGAACTCTCCGTTTCCAAAATGGACTATTCCATTGATTTTGGGGCTTCCTGGACTGAATGCCTCATAGAAAAACCAAAGAACAGATTGGCATGGCAGCATTTCTCAGTAAAAATCAATGATTTTCCCATAAAGGGGTATTATGAAGTTTGGGCCAGAGCAACAGATTCACAAGGAAAAAGTCAACCTATGTTACTTCCAGGTTGGAATCCAAAAGGATATCTGAATAATGCTTGTCACCGTATAGCCGTAAAGATTTCTTAATATGTCCCCGACCGACGGCAAGTTTAGAAAAGAGGTGAAAAAATTGTACTATTATATATCCCTTATTGCTTTAGGGATAATTTTAGTCATGGCAGGTGCTCTCTATTTAGCATTAAGCACTGGTAAAACAATTTTTGATGAGCCCGGTGAAACTAAGGAAATTCAGCTTCTGGATGAAAACATTGACCAAATTGTTAACGGGGTCCATGTTGCAACGGGTTTTAAAGAAGGTAAAGGACTAATGGAAGTAATTCAAAATTGCACCAATTGTCATTCTGCCGCACTGGTAACCCAAAATAAAATGACCCGGGAAGGTTGGTTAGCTACAATCAGATGGATGCAGGAAACGCAAAACCTTTGGAATCTAGGAAAAAACGAAGAAACCATTTTAAACTATCTATCCAGTAATTACGCTCCAGAAAAAAAGGGAAGAAGGAACAAACTTGATGAGATCGATTGGTACAATTTAGAAAACCCTTAAACAGGTTATTTGTTTTCAAAACCAGACAAAACAAGCTTTGTTTAGTTTCTAAAAAAATATGTTGAACACGCGGCTAAACATTAACTTTTTAGACCTTCTCCTTTCTTCGTAGATTACTTATATTGCCAGTCTTTAGTAAGGAAATATGAACAGGATTTTAGGACTTCTTTTTGCTATGGGCGTCTTATTTTATAGTTGTACGGAGAAAAAGGAGAAACTATTTAAAAAAGTGCTTCCGTCCATAA
>CAJQMW010000466.1 GCA_905479535.1 uncultured Maribacter sp.
GCAAAGACATCGGCAAAATTAGATAAGAACAATAAAGCCCAGGTCATTTTTTCTATCCCCGCGAATAAATCTATTAATGGCAAGTTGGTCATTTCCGATTCCGGTCTAGCTTATGATAATCAGTTCTACTTCAATATCGGCGAAAAAGATAGGATTAAAGTACTTTCCATAGGATCTGTGGACAGCTCTTATTTAGACCGACTTTATAAAGATGATGAGTTCATCTACTCGAACTTTACATTGAACCAACTGAACTATGGAATCATCGACTCCCAAAACCTCATAATACTGAACGAACTCGCATCTATTCCCACAGCATTAACAACAGCATTAACCACCTTTATTGCAGAAGGCGGTAGTCTGGTCATTATACCCGGAATTAGCATTGACATCAGTACATATAACAGTTTTGCCTCAAGATATGCGAACACTAAATATTCGGAAAAGATCAATCAGGAAGTCAGTATTTCCCAAGTCGTATTTAACCATCCTATTTTCCAAAATGTTTTTGAAAAAAAGGTTGCCAATTTTCAATATCCAAACGTATCCAGTTATTATAGGGTAAACTCAACGGCGCCCTCAGCCCTTTTACTTCAGAACAAAGCCCCTTTCCTCTTGGGTACGAACAAAACTTATTTTTTCACGGCTTCTTTAACCAGCGAAAATTCCACTTTTAAAAATTCTCCTTTGATAGTGCCAACTTTTTATAACATGGCCGTAAACAGTTTAAAACTCCCACAATTGTATGGGATTTTAGGAAGTGGAGAAGATATTGACATCCCGGTGACCTTATCAAAAGACAATACATTAAAGGTTATCAAAGAGAATTATGAGTTTATTCCGCAACAACGCGTACTACCCAAAAAAGTCCGTTTATCATTTAATGAGAATCCCAAAAGTGATGGTATTTACACCATTGGTAGTAATGAAAACTTCCTAAGAAATATCAGTTTTAATTATAACAGAAAGGAAAGTGATTTGAATTATTTGGATATATCACGCATGGATAATGTAGCTATTCATGATTCCCTTTCCGATTTTTTTGAGGAAAGGCAAAAAGCCAGCATGGTAAACGAATTTTGGAAATGGTTTGCTATTTTAGCATTGCTGTTCGTTTTGATCGAAACACTGTTGCAACGATTTTTTAAGTAATTAGATAATGAACAAGCACGTAGGCAAATGAATATACTCCTAAAATCGGCCAAAATAATAAATGCCCCAACTAAAGATATTCACCTTAAAAAACGGGATATTTTAATTAAGAACGGTGTAATAGATAAGATTGCCCAGACTATTGATCCTCCAGCCAAAACAAAGGTGATATCCCATAAAAATTTACACGTTTCCACGGGATGGTTTGATACCGGTGTCAGCTTCGGAGAACCGGGTTACGAGGAACGTGAGACCATAAAAAACGGTTTACAGGTTGCTGCAAAAAGTGGATTTACAGATGTATTGCTCAACCCCACAAGTTACCCCGTTCCAGATAGTAGTTCGGATATTGTTTTTCTCAAGAACGCCGCCAAAGGTGCGTTAACCGGATTACATCCAATTGGCAGCCTTACGGTAAAGGGAGAAGGCGAATCCCTAGCGGAGATGTACGATATGAAAAATTCTGGAGCCATTGGGTTTTATGACTTTAAAGTCGCAGTACAGAATCCCAACCTACTCAAAATTGCGCTGCAATATGCGGATAATTTTGAAGGTACAGTATTCGCATTTCCTTTAAACAAAAGCATAGCCGGAAAAGGAATCGTAAACGAGGGAATAGCCAGTACCATGTTGGGCTTAAAGGGAATTCCAGCTTTAGCAGAAGAACTTCAGGTGGCCAGAGATTTGTTCATTTTGGAATACACGGGAGGAAAATTACATATACCGACTATCTCGACCGCAAAATCGGTGAAGCTTATCGCTGCTGCCAAAAAGAAAGGATTGCAGGTTACCTGCAGTGTAGCAGTGCACAATCTGCTGTTCGAGGACGATATGTTGGAAAACTTTGATGCTAACTACAAGGTACTGCCACCGCTCCGTACCGCCTCCGATACAAAGGATCTAAAAAAGGGGCTGAAGAACGGGACAATAGATTTCGTTACCTCTGACCATGTACCATTGAATATAGAATTGAAACAGGTAGAGTTTGATAATGCTGAATATGGCACCATTGGATTGGAAAGCATGTTCGGAGCATTAAATATGATTTTCAATCTTGAAGAGACCATAGATTTACTGACCAAGGGAAGATCAACATTTGGTCTGGAAGAATCTTATTTCAAAGAAGGGGAAAAAGCTTCGCTGACTTTATTCGACCCCAATCAAGAATATCAATTTTCCGAAGATGATATTAGCAGTACATCAAAGAATAGTCTTTTCTTGGGCAAGTCATTAAAAGGAAAAGTACTAGGTAGTTTTGCCAATAATAGCTTAGTCCTAAATTTTTAAGCAATGAAGGAGAATGATGTAGCAGGAAAAACAACGGCCATAGTAGCCTATTTTACCATTGTTGGGGCATTGATCGCCATTTCCATGAATGCAGAGCCAAAATATGCGTTTGCCCGCTTCCATACACGGCAGGCTTTTGGTCTACACATTGTTTTCATTGGGTTTGCGTTGTTTTTAAGCAAATGGTTTAACGAATACGCATTTTATGGCCTGTACATTTTTTACTTTGTACTTTGGATATATGGTTTTCTGGGCGCCTTGAGCAATAAAAAGCAATCCGTACCCGTACTTGGACCCTATTTCCAAAAATGGTTCACCTTTATTCAATAACAAAAACATGACCACTGCCCCACTCTCATTAGAGCACATCATACGCCCGTCCAACATAACGGACAGAAAGCCCCCGGTTCTTTTCATGCTTCACGGTTATGGCAGTAATGAAGATGACCTTTTCTCTTTTGCACCAGAGTTACCAGGAGAATTTTGTATCATATCAATAAGGGCTCCATATTCGCTACAACCCATGGGGTATGCTTGGTATGCCATTAATTTTGATGCGGAACATGGCAAATGGAGCGATGATGAACAGGCGATAGGTTCCCGGGATAAAATTTTGAAATTTATCGATGAATCCTGCGATACCTATCATTTGGATAAAGAGAATGTAAGCCTACTCGGTTTTAGCCAAGGAACAATATTGAGCTATGCAGTTGCCCTTTCCTATCCGGAGAAAGTAAAAAATGTAGTCGCCCTTAGTGGTTACATCAATGAGAAGATTTTGATTGATGGATTTGAGGAAAAAAATCACGACTCCCTACAGATTTATGCCTCACATGGTCAAGTAGACCAAGTAATTCCCGTTGAATGGGCACAGCGTGCTCCCTTATTTTTGAAAAAACTGAATATAAAACATTCATACGAAGAGTTTCCGTCAGGACACGGAGTAGCACCTCGGAATTTTTATTCTCTTCAGCGGTGGCTGCAACAAAAAATCTAGTTGCTCCTTGTATATAGCAAATGGTCGATCGTTGTAAAGTCCACCCCTAAATCGTCCTTCAACTCATATTTAATCAATAATTCTCCCCAATATTTACCATCCGAAAAATCGGTCAGAATCCATTTGTGGTTTAATACCTTGATTTTATTGATCTTAAAATCGTTCTGCATCCCCTCATAAGGCACCAGCGGATTATCACCTTTGGATTCATTGGTTTCTAACAGTTTATCAGCTACATAGGCTGACGGAT
>CAJQMW010000467.1 GCA_905479535.1 uncultured Maribacter sp.
CGCTGAATACCATATACCGCGGCAACATTGTAAAAATAATCGGAAGTGTATTCCAAATCCCCAATTAATGGGGTACCGAACTGAAATTGATTTAAAAAACTAATGTAATTCCCAGAGTTGCCTGAAATGTTCTTGTTTTTACGAAGACGCCTATCCATATTGTAGTAATAACGAAACTCAGCTCCCAACCCTGGATAGATACCGAACTCCGTGCTCCTGTCCGAACCTCCATTTAAGGCAAAACCTATGATTCCTTCAAAATTAAAAGTGGTATTTTTTCCGGAGCCTAGCTCATAGGAGACTCCCGGTAACAGCGCATTGACTTTAAAAAGTCCGTCCTCAACATTTCTGTCCGATTGTGCATAAACCCCCATTACGGAGCTCAAAAGAAAAAGGAGAAAGCATTTTTTCATAATTGGTTTTTAGTTTAAAATTGATTCTGCATACTATATCAATTTCTATACCAATTATAATTCAAAAGTTAGTTTTCTATCCTATTATTTTCGTCCTCCAATCCGGTTTTTCTATTTCGTGCCTTTTTAATCTCATCCCTACCAAAATCATAGGTAAGACTAAATGCAACTTGCCTACTGTCACTACCACCACTACCATCTATAAATAGGTCTCCGAACTGTGTAGTGCCGCTCCAAGGGATAGTATACAGAATATCGTTGAACGCCAATCTGGCCGTAAGTTTATCATTAAAATATTTCTTCTGAAAAGCCACGTTGAGCGAACCAAGGGCAGCGGTTTGATAGGTGCCTCCCCAAACCGTAGGCGAGCTGTACCATCCTGAAATTTCGAGTCGGTAATCTTTCGGCAAATTGAATGTGTTCTGGGCATAAAAACTCAAGGTCTCTTGAGTTACTGGAAGAAATTCTGGACTATTGGCAGTATAACTACTTACATAGGCGTTTAGGCTAAAATAAATGTTCCACCATTCCTTGATTTGTTTTGGATAGGATATACCTAGATTAATAACCTCGTTATCCGCCACGTTCCTCGTAGTAATGAAATTTCTACTATCCCCTTCGGCAACAGTAACCTGGGCAAAGAAATCAGATATATAACTGTAGCTTAATGACGTGGTCAAACGATAGTTATAGGTATGGGAAAATTTTAGGTTATCCGTATACTGTGGTTGTAAAAACGGATTTCCTTTTCTAAACGATAATTCGTCTATCACATATTCAAAAGGATTCAAGGATTGATAATTAGGTCGCTGAATGCGTTTACTATAAGTAAGTGCCAATTGATTTTTTTGATTTAGTTGATAGGTCAATCCACCAGAAGGGAAAAAGTTGGTATAATTACGTTCTACCCGGGCATCTTCATTCTGCTGCGTACTTACTAGATTGCCATCGGAAATGGTATTCTCTACTCGCAGTCCCATTTGCAAGTTCCATTTGGTCCATTTGTAGTTATAGTTGATGTACGCTGCGTTTATTTTTTCGGTATAATCAAAACGGTTGCTTTGCATTGTATTAAAAACTTCTTCTCCATTTATACGATTGAAAAAATCAAACGTATTATCCGTATTTACATAAGAAAATTTTACCCCTACCCCTAGTTTACCTTTAAATAAATTCTGTTCATAATCGGTCTTAAAAGTTATAATCCCAATGTCTATAGGCGTGTTTTGACTGGTCGCGTTCTGGCGTATGATTTCTGTCTCGTCGCCATTAAAATAAATATTGGGCTGAAACGCTGTACGGTCACTACTATATTTACCAAAATCAAAATCTACGTTTATGGAGTGGCCTAAGGTATCCGCGTATTTATAATTTAAGTTGGCATTGATATTATAGGAGGTATTGGAGGTCTTGTTGTTGGAAACCAACACACTATCGTTCGCAGTATTTTCTACCGGACGAATTGGTGTGCGTGAATTATTGTTCCCGAATCCATTATTGAAATTACCGTTGAAAATGGCTCCTATTGTACTCTTTTCGGTGGCGTAGAAATCGTAGCCTAATTTAATATTATTACTGTTTTGATCGTAAATACTGTTTGTTCGGGCGTCAAATTGGGTTCCAGACTGTGTCCTAAGCAAATTTAAAAAACCTGTACTCTTTCCAAATCGATTACTATACGTACCGTACAAATTTCCTTTTTTGCCTCTGGAGTTAAAATTGATACTGGTGTTATAACGTGCAAAATCTCCGATGGTGACTCCCGTAGTTACCGAACCATTGGTTCCCAAACTTTTATCCTTTTTAAGTTTAATGTTGATGATACCCGCATTACCAGCCGCATCATATTTGGAGGAAGGTTGGGTTATGATTTCAATTGCCTCGATATCGGTAGATTGTAAACTTTCCAAATAGTTGGTCAGGTCCTGACCTTGAAGAACGGATAATTTATCGTCGATGAAAATCTGTACACCTGCTTTACCTTCTACAATGATACCGCCATTATTATCAACGACCACACCCGGGGCCTTCCTCAATAGTTCAAAAGCACTTGTTCCCGTGGCATTTATCGTATTTTCCACATTAAATACCGTTTTATCCGCCAATACTTGCACCATAGGTTTTTCTGCAACAACCTCAACTTCATCCAAAACTTCCGCAGCCATTTCCAACGCAAGGCTTCCCAAATCCAAAGGAGTGCCCTCAAAACGAAGCTGCTTTTGATAGTCGGCAAAACCAATGTTGGTAATATTTAAATTGTAATTTCCGCTGGGTACATTCTTAATTTCAAAAAATCCTTCTCCATTGGTAATGACCGCTTTTACCAAGGTAGAATCTTGTAGTTGGTTGAGTGTAATGGCTGCAAAAGGCACTGTTTCGTTTTCTTGCGAAAAGACCCTACCCGAGATGGATTGGGCATTGATATAGGTAAAAGTTAGTAGTAAGACAAGCGTGCAATATATCTTCATGTTGAATTTTAATTTAACCCTATGCCCAAAACTCAGTCTTTTACTAGAGGTAAAAAAGGGAAACCTGATGAACGGACCCATGTAGGGCTGAATGGTCTTTGGGCGGTTCAACCGTATATAGGACCACTCGTCTGAAAGCACTTTCTAGAATTGGATTTGCTCCTTAGATTTAGGCTAAATTAAATTTGATACATCATGAGAATTATACTTTTATTATTGGCACTATTTTTAAGCTACTTCGTTTCGGCGCAGGATTATTTTGCCCTAGTTGTTAAAAATGACAATACCACTTACAACTATCCAGAGAATGCTGAAATTACCGTAATCGATAGCGTAGGAAACAAAACCAAGATTGGGAAAAACGATGCAGTTACCCTAAAAGGGGATTACACCTTGTCCATAGCCACTCCATGGCAACAAGAACCAGAGATTCTAAAAAGTGATGGGGGTGTACTGGAAATCTTTGTACTTCCCTCCGAACGGAAAAATTGGACACCAGAAGTTGACAATAGCACAGAAACCACGTGGTACGATGTAAATCTAAATAAGCCCTCACTGGAAAGGAAAGAAATAATGCTTTCCAAAAAGAATCCTGAAAGTTATAATTTGCTGGCCGTATTCAATAATGGTCTGGTTTTTAAATATGAAGATGGAAATGTAAGGGCCTGGTTGGACAATGAAGAAGTTGAGGTAACAAATGAGTATCTTGTAGAGACTCCAGAAGGTCTATTAAAAGCTAGTTTTGACCCAAAGGATGGTGAATTTTGGTATGTGTTTAAGATTTAACAGAAGACCGTTATGAATCCGTTAGAACAAAAGAACAATGAAGCACTAAAGGTAAAGGAAGTGATTGCTATTACTTCTTTTTATTTTGTTTTTGCCTGGCTCTATAGAATTGTGCTGTGGTATAGCGGAAGGCGATTTGAAGATGACGGTTTCTGGGGGTGGTTAGACCTCAAAGGCTTTTGGTCGGCTTCGGGCCGGCAATATGCCTTTTTATTTCTAGCTTCGATTTTTATCTGGTTTGTCGGTTTTTACTTGCTCAGAAAACAATCACGTAATCGGCAAATGGCTGCTGTGGCTTTATTGATACCCGTGGTATCATATCTGGTTAGGGAGATTAGATACGTTATTATCGATTTTCTTGGGGAGTCTAGATTAATGGGAACTGGTACCGTTTGGGATTGGTACATACCCTTATTATTCCTGTTCATTCAATTTGGTTTCTTTTTTGCTTATCGCTATTTCATTGATA
>CAJQMW010000468.1 GCA_905479535.1 uncultured Maribacter sp.
CAGCTCGTCCGGTAAATCGGGTAGCAATCCACCATCGTACCAGTTCAGGGCAATATCACCATGTTCTTCGGTATTGAATTTTAACCTGACGATAGAAGAAGCGGGGCAGGATTCACTATAATCGGCCTCTACGAAATCACCTATCCAATTGGTAGTACAGCTGGCTTCGGCTTCCGTGGGATAGCCCAAATCTAAAACCCCGAAAGGTGTTTCCATGATATGGCAACCCATATCGCCCAAAGCACCGGTCCCAAAATCCCAGAACCCATGCCATTTGAAGGGAAGGTAGGCATCGTTATAATCGCGCATTTCGGCTTTTCCTAACCATAAGTCCCAATCCAGACCTTTTGGAATGGGGTCCTTACCCGTTGGAACGGGCACCCCCTGTGGCCAAACGGGCCTGTTGGTCCAACAATCTACTTTATACACTTTTCCAATGACTCCGGATTGTATCCATTCCTTTGCTTCCCGACTACCATCGCTGGAGGCTCCTTGATTTCCCATCTGTGTTACGATTCCGTTTTCCTTTGCCACATTGGTCATTAACCTCGCTTCGTTGATATTATGTGTTAAAGGCTTCTCCACATAGGCATGTTTCTTGGCGCGCATAAATGGTAGGGCAATGGAGGCGTGCATGTGGTCCGGTGTGGCGACCATTATGGCATCAACATCCTTCAAATGTTTGTCATAAACTTTTCGGTAATCTTTAAATTGCTTTATGTCTGGATAGGCCGCATAGGTCTCCGCGGCACGCCTATCATCCACATCGCACAGTGCCACGAACTTTACTTTCTGCGTAGCGTTCAATCCTTGTATGACTCCGGCACCTCGTCCACCAACTCCAAAAGCTCCCATGTATAAGGTGTCACTGGGGGGCGTGTGCGTCTTTCCTAAAACAAAACTCGGGACGATGGTAAAAGCTGTAGAAGCTACTGCGGTATGCTTTATAAATTTTCTTCTTTGCATGGGTGCTCTATATTTTTGATCTAAGCAGGAAGATACAAAAAGTGTTTTATAAGTTATGTCCAGAAGGGACTTGATGTATTGATTTTCTATCAGATTAAAGACAGATTATTTATTATTGGATTCCAATTTTGGCCTTGCACCATTTATCATTAATCCAAAGGAAGTGTTAAAGATGAACTGAAAGCATAAATTTATCATAACACGCAATCTAAAGAAGGTTAGAGCACGTAAGTCTATTCGGAACCAATCAAAATAGAACTGCCTGTATGAAAACTGAAAACACGACCACACTACTATCGAATTCTTTGAACAGTAATACACCAAAGAATGATAGACCAAAAAATTTCAGTTTTTTTAAGACCATAAGAGCATTTTTAGCGACTGCCAATGCTTGGGGCGTATTTGTTATGGGAAGCACGTTTGTTTTAATGCTTGCCTCTATTTACGTTGTCTACGTTTTGCAAACTGACTTTCAACAATTCCACGCGGATCGTATAAGTACAACATTGGGATTAGCATTTATAATTTTAGCCGGAGGGTTGTTCATTTTTAAAGCTGGCTTTTTCCTTTTTACCTTGTATCGATATTTCAAGTACAAAGTAATAGGTTCCGTTAGTGATGAGGATTTGCCTACCGTAACTGTTATCGTACCTGCCTATAACGAAGGAAAACAGGTTTGGGCCACATTGATGAGTTTGGCGGAGAGCGATTTTCCGAATGAAAAATTACAACTCCTTTCCATAGATGATGGTAGTAAGGATGACACGTGGTACTGGATGCAAAAGGCCAAAAAACAATTGGGGGATCGCGTTTCTATTTATCAGCAACCTGAAAATAAGGGAAAACGTCATGCGCTATACCGCGGATTTAACGAAGGAACGGGTGAGATTTTTGTAACGGTTGACAGCGATTCCATCGTAAAAAAGGATACGTTACGTAACTTGGTTAGTCCTTTCATCACCAATGAGAAATGCGGTGCGGTTGCCGGGAACATTCGTGTCCTGAACAATGATCAAGCTTTGCTGCCTAAAATGTTGGATGTGAGTTTCGTGTTGAGTTTTGAGTTCGTACGTTCGGCAGAAAGTAGCTTGAACACTGTGCTTTGTACTCCGGGGGCCTTGGCCGCGTATCGCGCTACAGCCGTTTTTGCCTGTCTTCCGGAATGGATCAACCAAACCTTTATGGGACAACCCTCCGACATTGGTGAGGATCGTGCCATGACGAATATGATATTAAAACAGGGATATCATGTACTGTTCCAGAGAAATGCTTATGCCTACACGAATGTGCCGGAAAAGTACAAGGGACTTTACAAAATGTTCATTAGATGGGGAAGAAGCAACGTGCGTGAGAACATTCAAATGTCAAAATATGTATTCAAGAATTTTAGGGAAGGAAATAAGGCTGGAGCTAGATTATTGTTCTTCAGTCAAGCAACCAAAATTGTAATGAGTTATCCTTTCCTGATCTTCATGTTTTTCTTTATTTTAACACACCCTTTATTATTCTTGAGTTCGACACTATTAAGTACATTAATTCTGTCTACGTTCCCAGTAATTTTTTATGCAAAAAGATATAATTTTCAAGAATCTTTTTGGGCGTATTCCTATAGTATATTATACACGTTTGGGCTTTTCTGGATAACTCCCTACGCCATTGCGACAGCAAACAGGAGGGGTTGGTTGACCAGAGGACTGGCCGAAAAAAAATAAATATTTGAAACGGACGGAACGTTAATGGGTTCCGTCCGTTTTCATATTAGTACATTTATCCCCACTTATATAGTTTTTGCTGAATACATAAAAGCGAAATTCATTAGTTATAATTATGGTTATGGGCGATTTAAAGAGTAATAAACTGGCTATCATCGGGTTGGGATACGTAGGCATTCCTTTGGCGGTAGAATTTGTAAAGAAAGGTTTTGCGGTTATCGGGTTTGATATTGATAGGTCTAAAATAGGGGGGCTAAAGAACGGAAAGGATATTACAGGAGAGGTAGAGCCAACCGATTTGGGGGCCATGCAAAAAATTCATTTCACGCATGAAAAAAGTGAGTTAGCCGATGCGGACATTTATATTATAACTGTTCCCACACCAATTGACAAATCCAAACAGCCGGACCTCACCCCAATTTTAAACGCAAGTAAAGTAGTTGGCGAAAATCTTTCTAAGGGTAATATAGTCATCTATGAATCTACCGTGTATCCGGGTTGTACTGAAGAAGACTGCGTGCCTGTGCTTGAAAAACATAGTGCAATGGTCTTTAACGAGGATTTCTTTTGCGGGTATTCGCCAGAACGTATAAATCCGGGAGACAAGAAAAGACGGGTTCATAACATTGTAAAAGTGACCTCCGGTAGTACTCCTGAGATTGCCGATATAGTGGACGATTTGTATAATGAAATAATTACGGTCGGCACCCATAAAGTTTCGAGTATAAAGGTTGCGGAGGCCTCAAAAATTATCGAGAATACACAACGTGACCTTAATATTTCTCTGGTCAACGAATTTGCCTTAATCTTTGATCGAATGAATATTGATACTGTTGAAATCCTTGAGGCAGCCGGAACAAAATAGAATTTTCTTCCGTTTAGACCGGGATTGGTAGGAGGGCATTGTATAAGCGTAGATCCGTATTATCTAACCCATAAAGCCCAGAGTTTGGGGTATTATCCTGAAGTGATCTTATCCGGTAGACGCATCAATGACAATATGGGCTTACATATAGCGAGCAGGGTCATAAAACTTATGGTGAAAAACAATCTCACGGTCGCAAAATCTAGGATTTTGGTTCTTGGGATTACGTTCAAAGAAAACTGTCCGGACATTCGAAATTCTAGGGTGATCGACATGATCAGGGAGTTTAAAAGTTTTGGTGCCACATTAGATGTCTACGACCCTTACGCCAACACGGAAGAGGTGTATGACGAATATGATCTTAGCTTGGCCCCAAAAATAGGCAAGAATTACGATGCTATCATTCTAGCCGTAGGGCACGATAGTTTTAAGAAGATAGATTTAGGTGAAATCAAAGCAAGCTCAAAGACGGTTATTTTCGATATCAAAAGTTTCTTCCCGAAACAAATGGTTACGGAACGGCTATAATATCATTGCAAATTAACCTATAGAAAGTTTTATTATAAATGGTTGAATAAACTAAGCTTTAAGAGGCACACTTAGCGGATTCCATTCCTTATAGAATTGTTCTAAATATTTTAGCATATACTCATGGCGTTCCTGTGCTAATTTCCCCCCTGTTTTGGTATTCATTTTATCCTTTAGCAATAGCAATTTTTCATAGAAATGATTAATGGTCGGGGAGGTAGATTTTTTATACGCTTCTTTGGTCATTTTTAGGTTTGGAGGAATACTTGGGTCATAGAGCGCCCTATTCTTAAACCCCCCATAATTAAAAGCCCTTGCAATGCCAATGGCACCCATGGCATCTAAACGGTCTGCATCTTGGACCACCTGAAGTTCTTTGGAGTTGAACCGTTTCTTTTTTCCTTTCTCATCATCCAAGCCAGATTTATAGGAAATATTGTTGATTATCTTCACTACATGATTCGTTATTTTTTTGGGTACTTTTAATGAGCTCAAAAAGTTAGTGGCCATTCTTGGCCCTATGGATTCATCCCCATCATGAAATTTGGCATCGGCGATATCATGTAAAAGTGCTCCCAAACTAACCACAAGAATATCTACTTTCTCTTCCTTGGCTATGAGCATGGTGTTATTGAAAACGCGTTGAATGTGGAACCAATCATGTCCACCTTCAGCATGTTGCAAGGTTTCCTTTACAAAAGTTATGGTCTCTT
>CAJQMW010000469.1 GCA_905479535.1 uncultured Maribacter sp.
TTTACGGAGACCGCCTTGTAGGTATGATAATCCATGGATTGCAAATGCCGTTGCAGCAGTTCCAGAATATTGATATCATCATCGACCAGTAGAATATTTTCTTTCCGAAGCATAGTTACAATTTAGGAAAATCGACTGTAAAAACAGTTCCTTTGGGTGTATTTGGCCGGTGGGATATGGTGCCTTTGTGGCTACTGATAATCCCATGAACCACGCTAAGTCCCAATCCCGAACCTTCACCCAATGGTTTAGTGGTGAAGAAAGGCTCAAAAACCTTATCCGTGACCTTTGGGTCGATTCCGGACCCTTCATCCGAAATCTGAATCTGTATTTTCTTTCCTTTTTCCGTAACCCGTACATCTATTTGCCCTTGGACAGGGGAATAATACACGGCGTTCATGATGAGGTTGAACAATACTTGGGTCAATTGTACCGTATCCGCGCGCAGTTGAATGCCTTCATTACTGAACGATTTAGTCAGGTGTATCTTTTTTTCAAGCAAGGAAGGTCCAAGGAGCTTTAATACATTTTCTATGACGGGATTTAGTTGCACCACTTTCATATCCT
Organism: uncultured Maribacter sp.; assembly: GCA_905479535.1. Taxonomy (GTDB): domain Bacteria; phylum Bacteroidota; class Bacteroidia; order Flavobacteriales; family Flavobacteriaceae; genus Maribacter. The sequence continues at coordinate 568 of CAJQMW010000469.1, forward strand.
GCGGCATTTCACAGGCAAAAAACATCAGCTTCTTTACGATTTCCCGACTAAAAATGGCGTTATCCACGATCTTCTTCAAATCTTTAACCGCTTCGGCGTCGTGTAGATGCTCTTGCAATAATTCTGCAAAACCCAAAATATTGGCCAAAGGGGTGTTAAGTTCATGTGCTATACCTGCCGTAATTTCACCAAGAATGTGCAAACGGTCCGTACGTTCCATCTGCCTTTTAATGGCTAACTCGCTATCACGAATTTGCTTTCTTTCCAAGAGATTGCCTACCGCCAAACTAACGTTGTCCAGTAAGGTCTGTTCTTCCTCTAAAAAATCGGAAACGGCATATTTTTCCGATGGATAGGCTACAACTACCTGCCCATCAACTTTATTGAATACTTTGATGTCCGAGGTTATAGAGGCCATTCCCGGATGGAAATCATCGGTCCGTACATTGTACTCGCTAACCGATAAAAGCACCTCGGTTACGTCCTCAAATTGCCATGCTCTTTTTAGGCAATACACAATGGCCTTTAGCGATGTTTCCAGTTGGTCGTAATCGGAATTTACAATGATGGAAGTGACCTCGTAAAGACAGGTCAGTTCTTTTACGCGCTCTTTTAGTTTTGCTTCTGCGGATGTCATACTTCTTAAAAATCTTGCTCCTATGTTGAAAGTGAAGTTCTTAAATATTTGGATGGAATAAAAATTTTAAACCAAGTACTCCAAAATGTATGTTCAAACGGGCCGAAGTAGATAATGACCTTAGTTGGGAGGATAAACATTTATCGAAACAAAATCAATATCGCCCCCAAAGCGGTAAGCACCAATATCATCTTTCGGTAAAAATCGTCCTTGATGATTTTAACCAGCCGCACTCCTACGAACAAGCCAATCAATATTCCGGGAATCAGTTTTAAGTTTACCCAAAGCGTGTCCAAGCTTATGGTTTCCCAAACAAAAATGTGAAAAGGAAGTTTAAAAATATTGATGATAAAAAAGAGCCAAGCGGCCGTGCCTATAAACTCATTTTTGGGCAGTCGCATCGCCAAGAAAAAGATATTGCTGAAGGCTCCCGCCAAATTCCCGATCATGGTAGTAATACCGGCCATAATACCCATAGAGCCCGCAAAGGCCCAATGCGTAGGTACTTTTTTGGACTTTTTCCGGTCCCACCAATACATCATGACCACACTGCCCAAAATGATGATGACCATCCCCAGTTTGAAGGTGCTTTCATCCAAATCCTTCCCTAAAAAAACACCCAAAAGCACCCCCAACATCATCCACGGTAAAAACCTAATGATATACTTCCATTGGGTATGCCGGTTGTAGTAGATGACCGCAAAAATATCACCTACAATGAGCAGCGGCACAATAAGCCCGGTAGACTCCCTGGCACCAAAGGCCAAGGCCATTAAGGTAACGATGATGATCGCGATACCCTTAATGCCAGATTTGGACACCCCTATGATAAAGGCCGCAGCAAAGGCAAGGATCCAAGAAGTTAATGAGATTTCCATAGCTGTTGGTATCGGCACGCTAGACGTTTAGCGAACAAACGGCAAAAGTATCCTAAATTATTTTATCTTTAGTTGTTAACTAACGACCAAACCATGCAACTAAGTACCCTAGATTATAGCTTTATAATCGTTTTCTTCTCACTTGTTTTAGGAATAGGAATTTACGTCTCCAAGAAATCGGGAAAAAATTCAACCGAGTTTTTTCTTTCCGGAAGAACCATGCCGTGGTGGCTATTGGGGCTTTCCATGGTGGCGACCACTTTTTCTACCGATACACCCAATTTGGTAACGGACATTGTACGTACCAACGGGGTTTCCGGTAACTGGGTCTGGTGGTGCTTTTTGATTACGGGAATGTTGACCGTTTTTGTGTATGCCAAGTTATGGCGTAGGTCTAACGTGAATACCGATTTGGAGTTTTACGAGATGCGCTATGGCGGTAAGCCGGCTAGTTTTTTACGAAAATTTAGGGCCATTTACTTAGGGGCCTTGTTCAATATTATTACAATGGCGTCCGTTACCTTGGCCGCTATTAAAATAGGCGGTATTATGCTGGGATTGGAACCTTGGGAAACCGTCGTAGGTGCTGGATTAATTACCGTGGTCTTTAGTGCACTAGGTGGATTCAAAGGTGTAGTATATACTGATTTTCTCTTGTTCTTCGTAGCGATGTCGGGTGCCATTGGAGCGGCATACTATTTGGTGAATATCCCGGAAGTCGGCGGTATTGAAGCCTTGATGGCCAACGAAAACGTAACCAGCAAACTGAATATTTTGCCGGATTTTGACAATACCCAGGTACTTATCATGCTGTTCATCATTCCCATTGCGGTACAATGGTGGAGTTCTTGGTATCCGGGAGCGGAACCTGGCGGTGGGGGTTACATCGCCCAACGAATGTTGGCGGCCAAAGATGAGAACCATGCCATTGGGGCCACCTTCTTTTTTAATATCATGCATTATGCTTTACGTCCTTGGCCATGGATTTTGGTGGCGTTGGCCTCACTTGTAGTTTATCCGGATGTGGCCAGTATCGCAGAAGCATTTCCCAACGTGGAGGAAGGCAAACTAGGTCATGATTTGGCGTATTCCGCCATGTTGACCAAACTGCCCAGTGGTCTTTTGGGCGTGGTATTGGCATCGTTGGTAGCGGCCTACATGAGTACGATTTCCACACAACTCAATTGGGGTTCGTCCTATATCGTTTTTGATTTTTACAAACGGCAGATCAATCCGGATGCGACCGAAAAGCAGATGGTGATGGTGGGTAGATTGGCAACCGTAGTGTTGATGGTACTAAGTGCTTTATTTGCCTTGACTTTACAGAACGCC
>CAJQMW010000470.1 GCA_905479535.1 uncultured Maribacter sp.
ACCTGCGCCAAAACACAGGTTACTTTTAAGATTAAAGCGGTATACTTACTCCTAAACTAATGTTTCTTCCAATGTTAGAAATTCCATCAGGTTTTAACCTAGATAGATGAGAAATATAGTTTTCATCCAAAAGATTGTTCGCACTAATCCGGAGACCAATTTCTTGACCGGACCATGAAATTTTTGTGCCCAGACCAAATTGAGAAGATTGTAACCAGGGGTAGGGGTTTCAAAGGAACTTACCCTATTTTGTTCAAAATATGATTGTAAGGTTACAAAACCATAACTGCTTCTTATCACCTTTTCATTGTCATTGAACTCAAATCGTAGCGTATTGGTCCAGTTGTTGGCAGGTATCAAAGGTAAATCTTCACCATCGCCCTGTCTTCCGTTTACTGTAGCAAAACTACTTTCTATATGCAACCAATCTAAGGGGTGCGGATGATAGTGAAGTCCAATTTCACCACCGAATAGATCAGCATCTTGCTGTAAATATAGGAAGACCGCATCCATGTCAACAAATTCTCCATTCGGTTCTAAGTAAATGTAATCGGATATCACGTTGTAAAAACCATTGATGAAAACTTCCAAATGGTCGTTTTTAAGTTCCAAAGATAAATCCGTTTGGAAGTTTTGCTCATTATTTAAATCCGGATTACCAATTTCAAATCGGTTAGTACCCTCATGGACACCATTTGAGGTTAACTCGGCCAAATTGGGGGCACGAAACCCCGAAGCCAAATTTATTCTTGCAGTGAGTTCCTTTAATAGACTTATTCTATAGCCTAGGGCAAGGTTGAAACTATTAAAACTTCTATCTAAAGGTGCTATGTAACCTTCCTCGCCAAGAACTCCGTTTTCATCTCCATCAATGGCCCTTTGATCATATCGGATTCCCATTTGCAAATCACTATTATTTGTAAAATGAAGATGGGAGGTGGCCAGTATGCCAATGTCATTGGTGGTTGCGTCGGGAATTAACAACTCTTCACCAAAGTTTTCATTTTTTTGATTCATACCTTGAATACCCACTATCGTTTCTAGATTCCCCAATTTAGGAAGATTGTACTGTACATTGTAGCTAAGGGTGCGCAGTTTCATATCCAATGCCGGGGGGCCTTCTTCTCCACCTTCAACTCCACCTTCCTCGAACTCTTTTCTGTCATTTTGGGTAAAGCCGATGATGGCCTGTAAACTAGAATTCTTGAAATAGAAATTACTTTTTGAGCTCAAAATATGACTCGTGATTTCTTGATAAGGCTCAACAGCTGTTCTTTCTGTAGTTTGCTCCCCAATTTCCTCCGGAATACCCAATTCGGCATCGTTATAATTATAGCGCAATTCGGTATTGAAATTTTCATATTGGTAGCCTAGTCCTGTTTTAAGGTCGTATTCCTTAAATCTAGAATTCGTTACTCTAACTCCATCACCTCCTTCATAATCCACATGGGAAGTTGCACTTCCTCTCAATAGAAATTTCAATTTTTCAGAAGATGTCTTAAAACCTGCATTCCCACTTAGTCCCTGAGTATTGGTAAAGTAATTTAAGTTTATATCGCCCTCTGCCTTATTGGGTATTGCAAAGCGTTCCGGATTTAGATAAAGCACTCCTCCAAGGGCATCCGAGCCATAGAGTAGGGAGGCAGGGCCCTTGATGACCTCTACACTTTCAATACCCGAGTCACTTATACCCAGTCCGTGCTCATCGCCAAATTGTTGGTTTTCCAGGCGTATACCTTGTGTATAGGTGAGCACACGGTTGGAACTTAGTCCCCTAATTACCGGTTTGCCAATTCCGACCCCTGTGGAAACACTCTCTACTCCTGGAATATTTGTGATACCGTCGGAGAGGTTTATAGATCCTCTTGCCCTTAGTTCTTGAACGTTTGCCCGCTCTACCTTCATTACATTCTCTCGTTGAAGTTTATGAAACGGGGTGGAGACAATTACCTCTTCCATTTCAATGGCACTTGGAACCAAACTTATGGATAAACTTGTTATCGATTCAGTAATTTCAATTGTCCTTGAATAGGTTTGAAATCCTAAATAAGATATAATGATTTTAAAATTCCCTTTAGGGAGGTTGTTGATTTCGTATGCGCCACTTTCATTGGTTATAGTTCCTTTTTCCAATTGCGGAAAATATATGGATACCTGTTCCAAGGGTTCATTGGTTTCTGAGCCTGTAATAGTGCCCTTTACCATGTTTTGGGCGGTTAAATAGAATCCGCACAATACGAGAAGTATTGTATTAAATACATATTTCATTTTAAAAAGATGATAAGGTGAAAAAATTAATATTTCTGTGGATTACAAAATACCGGGTGGCCCCCTTAAGTTAAAATGAAACTGTTGAAATTTAGTAAGGAAATTATAATGCCGGTCGTCTTGCTCTTGTGATGTACTCCTAAAGATGTTTAAATCATCAAAAAAGACAGGATAGAACTGCGTGGTAAGCTTAAACTTTTGAAAATCACAATCAAACTCTACTTCATGAATGTGCAATTCTCCATGAGAAACACACATGGTCTCCTTATGCTCGTATAGACCATGACCTATTTTAATAACATAAGGGAAAAAAATACTTGCGACCAGTAGGACGGCACATAATGGAAATAAAAGTTTCTCCTTAAACCAACTCATTTTACAAATCTACTTAAATAGATAGGACTCCTCCTGTTAAGGAAAACTTAAAATTATTTAAACAGAAATCCCAGCCCCATTCTGCTCAACATTTTCTTTTCAAATTCCCAGAAAAACTTAAATTGACCGAATAGCCATCCGTATATGACCAATAAAATTTGATAGATAGGAAAGATAAGAAGAATTCTAAGCAACCAATAAATGGTA
>CAJQMW010000471.1 GCA_905479535.1 uncultured Maribacter sp.
TTTATGATTTCCGGGTAATCCCCGTAAACGCTAAAAGCTCCTGTTTTTAAACCTCTTACTACATTATTGATTCCCCGAAAACTACCGAGTTGGTTTCTGGGAGAAATATATCGGAGTCCGTCGACATTTTCGCGAATATCGGCTACATCATCTGTTTTGTAACTAAACTCCCTATCCTTTGGAAGTCCCTTATAAGCCTTTGAGGCCGTTCTAGTCCACATGAACATTGTATTGGTGGCAATATCCCCAAAATCAGCTCTAATTCCATTCTCCAATCCCTTTCCGGCCGCCAATAATATAATCAGTATAAATATTCCCCAAAAAACACCAAATGCCGTAAGCAAGGTCCTGAACCAATTGGTGGTCAGCACCTGCAATATTTCATCCCAACGATCTTTGTTGAACATTTGGTTCTTTGCTAATTTGTTAACACTTCCATTACTCTTCCTTTAATGCCACAATGGGTTTTATTCTCGCAGCCCGCCAGGCAGGGAAAAACCCGGCCAACGTCCCCGCAAAAATCAAAAGCAAAACAGTTGTAAGTGCAACATTAAAATTAATGGAGGGGTTGACTACATAGTCTACTTCCACATTAGGCCCTATTAATTCCAAAAGCCCCATACTGAATATTAGTCCCCCAAAACCGGAAACTGCAGTTACAAAAATGGCCTCGTGCAAAATCATTCCGATTATGGACCAGGGTTTCGCCCCTAAAGCTTTTCGGATACCAATCTCTCTCGTTCTTTCTTTAACTATAATAAGCATGATATTGCTTACTCCGACTATCCCAGCGATGATCGTGCAAATACCAACAAACCAGAAAAAGAACTTTATTCCCCCGATTAGGTTCATGAACCGTTGCACGTTCTCCAACGTATTAAAGGTATTTATAGCGCTCATATCATCCGGAGCTACGGTATGTGCCCGTTTCAAATACGTTTTTATCTCGTCAGTGAACTTAACGGACTCTTCAAGGGTCTTTTCAAATGTAGCACTGGGCTTAAGCGTGAAGTACATCATATTTAAGCTATCTCCCCCATTAAAAACGCGTTGTCCGGTACTTAAAGGAATATAAACGCGGTCTTCTTCCCGTTCACCTCCCTTATCACCATATACCCCAATAATTTTAAAACTTAAATCGGCAATTTTTAATTCTCGACCAACAGGTTCTTCTTCACTTTGCAGCAACTCCCTGTGAATCTTATTACTGATAACCGCAACCTTGGAAACGGACTGATGATCTTTGTAGTTAAGGAACCTTCCCTTAGAAATAAATTCGTTCTCTATTTGCTGGTATTCGGGAGATATTCCTTGGACAGAATAGGCACCGGACTCTTTTTTATAGTTGACGCTCGCATTAAACACCCTAAAATTAGGAGACTTGTATTCAAGTTCGTCTGCGTACTTTTCTTCTATGTAAGCGTAGTTTTCGTTTCGCAAACGAATGGGCCTGCCTGGATTAAGTCCTTTGAACTCTTTAGTAGTAACTTGGGTCCAAACGCCAATACGATTACTCGCATCTTCTTCAAACTCTTGGGCGATACCATTTTGCATGCCCTGACCAAAACCCAATAAAATTACAAGGATAAAAATACCGGAAGCTACTGAAATGCCCGTGAGGACCGTCCGTAGTCTATTCTTACGGATAGTATCAAAAATCTCCTGCCATCTTTCGATGTCGAACATTGATTGGTTTTTTTGATGATTGATGAATGCAATACAGATACTGCACGGTAATAAGACTAACCAGTCCTCACAATGTTACATATTTAGAATAAAAAAAGTGTTAAAGTTTTAAAAATGTGTTAAGACCGCATTTTTCGGTACACAAAATAGAATACGCCGGCAACCAGTACGTAGGGAATGGCCATAAGATAAACAATACCATTGTTTATACCCTTAGCGGCGTTGCCAGACTCTTCACTTTCCAGCACAGCTCTACACATAGCGCATTGCGCCTCTGCAGTTTCTGGAAACGTGAGCAAAGCAATCAATATTAAGAAGCAAAACAGTTTTCTCATCATCTTTAATTTACGTAGTAGGGTGATATCATTATATAAACTACAACCCCAGTGACTGCAACGTATAACCATACAGGAAAGGTGTACCGAGCAAGTGCCCTATGACCTACAAAATCCTTTAAATATGCTTTGGCGTAGGTACGAAGTACTAATGGTATAAGAGCAATGGATAACACGATATGAGTTATCAATATGAAGAAATAAATATACCTTAACCAGCCCTCCCCACCATATGCAGTAGAGTCCGAAGTCATGTGATATGCTATGTACATCAACAAAAAAAGTAGGGATAAGGCAATGTTCGTGGTCATCAAATTTTGATGCAAAGTTTGTTTCCCGCTCTTAATGGCCCATACGGCCACTAACAGAAGTACTGCTGTAATACCATTTATGGTAGCGTAAATGGGAGGTAAAAAGGAAAACGGGGCTACATCCGGAATTTTCACCAAAAAAAGCAACGCCACTATAATGGGTATAACTATAGATACTACTCCTATAATTTTATTGAATCTTTTCTCTTTTGAAACGGTGGTTTCCATACTATTCTTCTAACAACATTTTTATATCCTCTCTTAAAATACTGATTTCCTCCTCCTCCCCTTGCCTATTTTCCCCCATCTCCTCGGTTATCGCTCCCCGATAATAAACAATAGGATTACCGAACTTGTCCAATCTTGACCGCAAATACCCTTCTCTATCGACCAATGCGAACAGTCCCGAATGCTCAAATCCCCCCGGCGCATCTGGCATCTCCGCTGCAAAGATATTGAACCCGCTATTGGCAAGGTCGTAAATGGTATCCCTATCCCCCGTCATTAAGTGCCAATCCATATCATTGATTCCGTACTTCTCGGCATATGCCTTTAGTACCTGTGGGGTATCGTATTGTGGTGTGATGGAAAAAGAGGCGACCCCAAAATCGTCCTCATCCTTAAAATGGTTTTGCAAGCCTACTAGGTTCTT
>CAJQMW010000472.1 GCA_905479535.1 uncultured Maribacter sp.
GTTTCCATTAGTACGCAGTTGCAGTGGGCAGTTGTCGTTTACTCCCCACTGCAATTGCCAACTGTTTACTTGAAAGGTTTTTAGAAGCTTAAGCGAAATGCACTAAAGTGCATAGTTTTAACTATAGCTAAGACCAATAAATATAAGGGGCATCCTCGATTTTGATTTTTTTTCAGAAACCAATACCAATGTTAAAGGAGCAACCAACGGTTACACCAAGTTAGGATCGGGTTATGAAAAAAGAATCGCTTTAAAAGAGAAAAGTACAGGGATTATTGGTGCTTCCGCCAATTTCATTTTTGAGGATCAATTACAGACCGGTGATGTCTCTTTTCTCGATTACGGGTATGCTCCAAAATACTTTTTGGGCGGGAATTTAGTGAAACCTAGAAAAGAAACTTATATTTTTTCCGGATTGAACGAAGATGAATTGAATGTAAGCCAGTTTACGAAACTCGATCTTGGCGTTCAATTCCAATACATCACATAATTTCTATATAACACCGCATTACAGCATTGCCTAGGTCGGGTTCGATGACTTTGATGAGTATGTAGGCCGAGTCTTTTCCCCAAATGGCAGCTGGCATTAGTATAGAAACCAGCTTTGTTATGTCTGAGGGCGCAAATATTTCTTTTGAATCATTTGTGGGGCCTGTAAATCTTGATGTATCCTGGGTTAACGTGAGCAATAAGGTAAGGGTATTTTTTAGTGTCGGAATACCTCTCAATCGGTCAAATTGATGGTATTTAGTTTCATTTAGTATCTCTCCAGATATTTACAAATTGCCATTTCTTGATTCTTCATCCCCCAATGCGTCCTTATAGTTTAAGGATGAATAGTGAACCTTGATCAGCAAATCCCCATCCGGAAGATCATCTGTGGACTTTGATTGAATTTTCCCTACAAAATCCCCATCCCGTTCTTCAACGACAAAGGCCTTAAACTCTTCTTGTTCCAAAATTTTAATTGATCCAAATTGTTTTAGTGTTTACAAATTCCCTAATTCCGTAACCGGAAAGTTCTCTGCCATAACCACTGTTTTTGACACCTCCAAATGGTAGCCTTGGATCCGATACAACAAGCTTGTTTACAAAACTGCTACCTGCCTCGAGTTTCAAGGCAACCCTTTCACCGCGTTCTTTGTCGCCGGTAATGACTCCGGAACCTAATCCGAACTGGGAGTTGTTGGCGAGTTCAATGGCGTCTTTTTCGTCCTTGGCCCTTATGACCGAGGCCACCGGCCCGAACAATTCATTGTCAAAACCCTCCATTCCCGGTTCTAAATCTGCAAGGATTGTGGCAGGGTAGTAGGCTCCTTTTCTTTCAGGAATAGTTCCCCCTAAAACCAATTTCCCTCCTTGGGATAGTGTTTTTTCCACTTGGCCATGAAGTTCGTCACGAAGATCGGCACGTGCCATGGGGCCATAATACGTATCATCATCTGTGGGATCTCCCATTTTGGCCGCTTTCATCTTTTTGGCGAACAGTCCCATAAATTCATCGTAAATAGCATCAAGTACGACGAACCTTTTGGCGGCTATACAAGTCTGCCCATTATTCTGTAATCTTCCAAAAGTCGCTAAATCCGTTGCTTCCTCAAGATCAGCATCATCTAAAATCACATAAGCGTCACTGCCTCCCAACTCCATAACCGTTTTCTTCAGGTTTTGACCGGCAATGGATGCCACCGAGCGTCCTGCGGGGTCGCTCCCCGTGAGCGTAACGGCAACTATATTGTCGTTTTCTATAACTTCCTTTACTAGGTTGGAACTGACGTTCAGATTAGTAAAGGCCCCTTCTGGAAATCCCGCTTTCGCAAAAGCACCTTCCAAGGCAATGGCACAACCTTGCACGTTCGAGGCGTGCTTTAAAACCCCTACATTACCTGCCATCAAAGCAGGTACGGCAAAGCGGATTACCTGATAGAAGGGAAAATTCCACGGCATCACGGCCAAAACAACACCAATGGGCTGGAAGGTTACATAGCTTTTGGTTGCCTCGGTCTCTACCGTTCTATTCGCTAACAGCGTACTGGTATTATCCGCATAATAGCGACAGATCCACGCACATTTTTCAATCTCCTTACGTGACTGACCGATAGTTTTTCCCATCTCCTCGGTAGCCAGTTGTGCATATTCCTCCCTATTATCATCCAGCACTTCCGCCAATTTGTGCATGAGTTTAGCGCGTTCTTCATACGAACGTTTTTTCCAAGAGTTGAACGTTATATTGGATTGGGCCACTTTCTTCTTGACCTCTTCCGGGCTAATGCGCTCGTATTCCGCTACTTTTTCTCCCGTTGCAGGATTAATTGTTACAGTTTTTGACATCGTTTCTATTTTTTTATTTTTTCTGAATACTCCTTGATAAGGATGTTCAGTATTTTGTGGTTAAGGGAGTAATCAACTGCTAAGTCGATGATTTGAATACCACTTGAATTTAGGGCAATTTCCAAGGTTTCTTTAAAACTTTGTACGGAATCGGGGCGGTAACCCGAAGCTCCGAAGCTCTCGGCATATTTTACAAAATCGGGGTTATCGTAATCAAGTCCGTACTGCGGGAAACCATCCTCCTCCTGTTTCCATTTTATCATTCCATAAGCATTATCGTTAAGGATAATGACCACTAAATCGATTTGCAAACGAACGGCCGTTTCCAGTTCCTGTGAATTCATCATAAATCCTCCGTCCCCGTTGACCGAAATCACTTTTCTGTCCGGATTTAATTCTTTTGCCATTATAGCAGAGGCAAGTCCTGCTCCCATAGTGGCCAAGGCGTTGTCCAAAATCAAACTGTTTTGGGCGTATGCCGGATAGTTTCTGGCAAACCAAATTTTATAAATGCCATTATCCAGGGTTACGATTCCATCCTCGGGCAGAACGTCCCTAGTTATTTTGACCGTTCTTTGCGGCAGAATGGGAAAGCGGTCGTCTTTTTCATACTTTGATAAATGGGTAGCCACATTATTTTTCACAGCCAGAAAGAAGTCCAGGTTCCATTGCTTGGCGTTATTTTTTAAAGCTTTCGTCAATTGTGATATGCTATTGGCAATATCGCCTATCACATTGAGTTGCGGAAAATAGACTTCATCTATTTCAGCGGGGAAGAAATTCACGTGGATGACCTTACGCTTGTCCTTGGAATGCATAAAAAATGGAGGCTTTTCAATAGTATCATGCCCCACGTTGATAATGAGGTCTGCAGCCTTTATTGCCTCATGTAAAAAATCATAATCCGATAAAGCCGCAGTTCCCAAGTAAAGGGGGTGGCGTTCGTCTATAATTCCTTTGCCCATTTGGGTATTGAAAAAAGGAATGGCCAAAGTGTCCACAAACTCCGTCAGCGCCTTGCTGGCCCGTTTGCGGTTGGCTCCGGCCCCAATGAGAAGTAGCGGTTTTTCCGCCTTTTTTATCATTTTGACGGCCCGGTTGATCGTTTTGCTTCCGGCTGAGGGAATTTGATAATCCACCACTTCAAAAATGGTGCTTTCGGTCACTTCTTCCCGTGCAATATCCTCCGGCAACTCGATATGTACGGCACCGGGACGTTCTTCCTGGGCCAATCTAAAAGCTTCCCGAACAATGGAAGGTAAAAGGGCTGCATGGTTTACTTGTTTGGTAAACTTGGTCAAAGGCCGCATCATTTCTACCACATCAATAATTTGAAACTTTCCCTGCTTGCTCTTTTTTATTGGTTTTTGGCCCGTAATCATTACCATTGGCATCGCACCTAGTTGGGCATAGGCGGCCGGGGTGACCAAATTGGTGGCACCCGGCCCCAGCGTCGATAGGCAGACACCGGGTTTACCCGTAAGCCTGCCGTAGGTAGCTGCCATAAATCCGGCACCTTGCTCATGGCGTGTAAGCACTAATTTTATGGTATCCGATTTACGTAGGGATTCTAAGAAATCAAGGTTTTCTTCCCCGGGCAAGCCAAAAATATATTCGACCCCTTCGTTCTCCAATGCTTTGATAAATAAATCCGAAGCCTTCATAACGCAAACATTATTTAGATTTTTCTTTATAGCCTATATTAGAATACGATGACATTCTTGCCGATACTTTTACCCAACTCTTGTAATCGGTGCGCTTCCTTAAGATTTTCTACGGTGAAGCCTTCCAAGGTGGTCTTCAAGGTGGTTCTTATGGCTCCCGCTTCCAATAGTTCGGAAAGGTGGTTTAGGATTTCGTGCTGCCTGGCCATATCGCTAGTTTGGTGCATGGAACGTGTGAACATGAACTCCCAAGAGAGGGAAACGCTTTTGCTTTTTAGGATATCTAGATTCAAGGGTTTACTGCTTCCGGTAATGGACACAATATGGCCTTGGGGTTTTATGATTTCGGTTATATTGTCCCAATAGCTTTCTAAATCGACAAAGTCTAAAATATAGTCGACTTCACCGTGATCTATCGTCCTTAGTTGCTCTCTGATGTCATTGTGATGATTGATAACAAAATCCGCACCCATATCGGTACACCATTGAACGGAATCTTCCCGTGACGCCGTCGCGATAACCGTTAGGTTTCCCAGTTTTTTGGCCAATTGAATTGCGATGGAACCAACCCCGCCGGCACCTGCCAATATCAAAACAGATTTTCCTTTATCCTTTTCGGGGTCTACCCTAATGCGGTCAAAAAGGGCTTCGTAAGCGGTCAATCCCGTTAATGGTATTGCCGCGGTTTCCGCGATTGTCAAATTTTTAGGCTTACGGCCTACAATACGCTCATCGATAAGCTGGTATTCTGCATTGCTGCCACTTCTGGTGATGTCGCCGGCATAGTAGACTTCGTCGCCTACTTTGAATCTTGCCGTTTTTTCGCCGACGGCCTCCACGATGCCTACGGCATCCCACCCAATGATCTTAGGGGATTCTAGAACTTCATCTTTTGCTGCGTTCTGTCGGACCTTATAGTCCACAGGATTGACGGAGTTCGCCTGTACCCGTACTAAAAGGTCATACCCTGAAGGGCTTGGTTTTAAAGTTTCAAATTCGATAAAACTGTTTTCTTCGGTAATGGGTAACGATTCTTTAAATCCTATTGCTTTCATCTTGTGTCGTTATCATTTTGTATTGTTATCAATATGTTCTTCATAAGACAATACCTCATAGGTCTCTTCGTTGAGCCTATTTATTTTGTCCTAGCCATAGGCATCTGGGTGGGCTTGTGAAAAGCTGCCCGACACCTTTTTTGATATTGCCCAAATCTAACAGGGACTTATTGACGTCGAAGAACAATACTTTAGATGCTTTCATAGATGGTGTATTAATAAGGTTTTTTATCTGAATCTTTCCAATAATATCTCAGCAACCGATTAGTCGTTAAAACGTTTTGGCGATGGTCGCCAATTCTTTCTTTGGCAACTTTCTCTTCTCCGATAAAGATATAATTCCTTGAACTTTTTATTTGACAATAAGAACTCGTCTTGAGTTGTTCTTTTACCTGCAATTTTCACATTTTGCCCCCTAATTTTGTCTTTTTCTCCCACCGT
>CAJQMW010000473.1 GCA_905479535.1 uncultured Maribacter sp.
CGCCAGTACATATCAACGTCCCTTTTGAGGAGCCATTGTACAACTTTCTCACTGCTCCTAATACTCAAGCTGCTATAGGATTTGAGGAGTCTGAGGAAGAAACTAGGTATCAGTTTGATCAGTTTATTAAGACTTGGCATAAAGCGGAACGAAAAATTGTTCTCGTTGGGGTAAATTCACCTAATAATGTTGATTCGCAATTATTGGGTGAGCTTGGTAATGACCCAACGGTTCTAGTCTTTACGGAAACCACCTCTAATTTACACCATCCTAATTTTTTTGCTAGTATAGACACCATTTTAGCTCCGATAGAATTGTCCGATGATAAAGAGAAGCTTTTTGAAGAATTAAAGCCTGAAATTGTATTGACTTTCGGGGGGCTTATTGTTTCTAAAAAAATCAAGGCGTTTCTAAGAGCATATCCTCCTCGTCAACATTGGCATGTGGGAGGGGTCAAGGCGAATGATACTTTTTTCTGTTTAAAAAGACATTTCAAATTATCGGTAAACGATTTTATAACGAGGTTGTACGCGAACCAAAATACTGTTGCCGGTAATTATTTTAATCAATGGGATAGATTAAGAAATCATCATAAAATTAAAAGGGAGGAATACCTCTCCAATATACCTTTCTCGGATTTTTTAGTTTACGATGCCATTTTGGAGAATATACCAAAAGGCTATCAATTGCAACTTTCCAATAGCTCCACCGTAAGATATGCTCAATTATTCGATTTAGAACCTACGTTGAGCGTATTTTGCAATAGAGGGACGAGTGGCATTGACGGTAGTACCTCCACAGCTATCGGAGCTTCTTTGCAGGATGATGCCCCTACGCTCTTAATTACGGGAGACCTTAGCTTTTTTTACGATAGTAATGCCCTTTGGAATGATTATATAAGAAAAGATTTTAGGATTATCCTAATAAACAATGGTGGCGGGGGCATATTTAGAATATTACCGGGGAAAGAGGATTCCGATAATTTTGAGAAGTTTTTTGAGACTAAGCATAATTTCAATGCACATTCATTATGTACAATGTATGGTATTGACTATAAAGAAGTTGCCAATGAGGAATCACTTCGTAAAGAATTGCAGACTCTTTATAAGGTATCGGATAAACCAAAACTACTGGAAATTTTTACGCCACGACTATTGAATAATAAAATTTTGATGGATTACTTTCATTTTATATCTTAGGGAACTATTAACTATTAATCTAAGACACTAAGAATTATGAGCAAAAGAGATGAACTTATCGAAAAGTATGCTGCCGACATCAAGGATAAATTTGGTACGAGCGCGGATATGGACCTACTTAAAAAAGTAACTGTTGGTTTGGGACCATCAATTTATAACCTTGACGCCTCTAAGGTTTCCGGTGGTGATGAAAAAGAATTAGAGACGGTTAAAAACAACTACTTGGTAAAAAAATTAGGGCTTAAAGATGGTCCAGAGTTAATGACTGCCATTAAAAGCGTTATGGACAAGTATGGTTCTTCCAATAAGAACAAACATAGAGCTGTAGTTTATTATATGTTATGTAAGCATTTCAATAAAGAATCCGTATACAAATAAAAATCAGGTAAGTATAAATAAAAGGGCTGTTCCGTTTGGAATGGCCCTTTCTGGTTTATGAAAGATTCTTCAAATATTTAAACGTAATTTTGTGACATGATAGACTTGGGAAGAATAAATAAGCTTGAGATTTTAAGGGATACCAGCGTAGGGTTGTTTCTTGGAGATGAGGAAGGTAACGACGTCCTATTGCCAAACAAGTACGTACCCGAACCATACGAAATTGGAGACCACATTGAAGTCTTTTGTTACTTGGATTATGATGAAAGACCCGTGGCAACAACGTTGGAGCCCTATATTATGCTAGGCGAGTTTCGTTTGCTGCAAGTTGCGGAGATAAATGCCTACGGAGCTTTCATGGAATGGGGTCTGGAGAAGCATTTACTGGTGCCTTTTAGGGAGCAACGGATTAAAATGAAGGAGGGACAATGGTACGTGGTACATTGTTATTTGGACGAACGAACGGGTAGGTTGGTAGCATCGAACAAGCTGGATAAATTCTTGAACAACGACGACATACAACTCAAGGAGTGGGAGGAAGTAGATTTGGTGGTGACCCGGCAAACGGACTTAGGTTGGGAGGTTATTGTAAATGAGAAGCATAAGGGATTGGTCTATTTTAACGAAGTATTTAAATCTATTAACGTTGGGGATGTAGTTCCCGGATGCGTGAAAACGATCAGGAAAGATGGTAAGATTGATATCTCCCTGCAACCCTTAGGTAGTAGAGTCCTGGAACCGGCAGCCAATAAGATTTATGAAGTCTTAAAAGAGAACGGTGGGTTCTTGGCATTACATGATAAATCCGACCCGGAAACCATTAGGGATATCATGCAAATGAGTAAAAAAACCTTTAAAAAAGGATTGGGGACATTGTATAAGGCCAGAAAAGTCACTCTTGAAGAAGGTGGTATAGCAATTGCCACCGCAGAATAACAAATACAAGTTTTTTCTTAAAATACTGATTTTCAAATTTATGTACGGGATTAAACCCGTTTTTATTGGAAAGGTTTATTTTAAACGTTATTTTTGTGGATATTGTAGAAATACTTAAAATTAAAATATTTTTTTACCTACTTTTAGTTTGCGTACCCCATTAAAATTAAGATTATGCCCTTTATAGAAGAAAGTGATTTACTAGAATTACATAAAGACATTGATAAGGCTCAAATTATTAACGAGCGTCTTCTAGATCAAATAAAATTTAAGAACAAAGAACTTAAAAGGAGCAAAATACAGCGAAATGTGCTTGCTGGTATCACCGCTTTTTTTCTAATAGGAGGATTGGCGTTCACATCGTTCACGGCGGGATTAAGTAGTTCCAATAGTTTCGATAAACAGAACAACAACCTTTTGGTTTCAATTGATAGCCTGGATGCCATAAAAACAAGAATCGACAATTTAAAACTACAAAACGAAGAACTTAGTTTGGTAAAGGAATTTTACTTGGCGAAGGAATTTCTTGAAAAGGAGAAGATTTATTCCGTTCAGGTCAAATCCTTTGTCGATAACAATGTTACCTTGGCTTCAGAGGCGTTAACCAATACGCTTTTCGTCAAGACAAATCCATTCTACTCCTATTCATTAGGTAATTTTGAAACGTTACAAGAGGCACAATCGTTTAGAAAGCAGTTGGTAGATATTGGGTTTCAAGATGCTTTCGTGGCTTCCTATCAAGATGGAAAGAGAATTCAAATAGAAGATCCATATTAGTGTCAAAATTTGGTGCTTGGGTCAATGCCGCTAGGCCTAGAACCCTTCCTTTATCCATATCAGGTATTTTAGTGGGCACAGGATTAGCAAATTTCCATGGCATGCAGAACAATATAATTTTCGTTCTTGCAATTTTGACCACAGTAGGATTTCAGGTCACTTCCAACTTTGCCAATGACTATGGGGATGGGATTAAAGGCACCGATAACGACGATAGAATAGGACCGGTACGTGCTTTACAAAGCGGTCTTCTTACTCCAAAAGCCTTAAAACAAGGCATATTTATTTCCATAGGTATTACGATGATCCTTGTTTTGCTCTTATTGTATTTCGCCTTTGGTACGGAATTTATCGGGTATGTTCTTCTATTTCTAATATTAGCTGTTTTCAGTATTTGGGCGGCAATAAAATATACCATGGGTAATACACCTTATGGTTATAGAGGTTTTGGAGACCTCTCCGTTTTCGTTTTCTTTGGCCTGCTTGGGGTTCTGGGGGCTATGTTTCTCTACATCAAAACAATTCCCTTGCTTTCTTTGCTGCCGGCACTAAGCATTGGCTTGCTTAGTGTAGGGGTGCTCAACCTTAATAATCTAAGGGACCTTAATTCTGACAAACTAGCAGGTAAGAATACGGTGGTAGTAAAGTTAGGTTTTGAAAGAGGTAAAATATATCATTACATACTTTTAACCGGCTCTTTTCTCTTTTTGGTCATTTTTATTTTGCTGACAAGGAACAGTTGGATTCAATTTATAAGTCTAGTGGCCTATGTACCAATTTTACTTCATCTCTTAAAAGTTAGTCGCGTACAAAGTCCAGTATTTCTAGACCCTGAACTTAGAAAACTAGCTTTGAGCACCTTCCTAATGGCGTTGCTATTTTATATTAGTTATAATTATTTTTTGTAATTTTGATTATCAACCATCTAAATCCTACACGAACTTGGAGCAGCCCATAAAAATTCTTATTGTTGAGGACAATGTCATTATTGCTGATGATATGCAGTCCATGTTGGAGGAAATCGGCTATGAAATAGTTGACAATGTAATCGTTTATGAACAAGCGGTTGAGGTCCTTAAATCACAGCAAGTGGACCTTGTACTTATAGACATCATCTTAGCCTCCGATAAGACTGGGATCGACTTAGGAAAGCACATTAGGGAGAATTACGACATCCCTTTTATTTTTGTAACCTCAAACTCGGACAGGGCTACCGTGGAGAATGCCAAGACTGTAAAACCTAACGGTTATTTGGTGAAGCCTTTTGAACAGCAGGATTTATACACCTCTATTGAAATTGCACTTTCTAATTTTATTTATGGTAAGCAGAACAATGGAGGTAATTTAAGCGAAGATATTAACGAGGACGTTCCAATGTCCAATTCCATTTTAAAGGACTCAATTTTCGTTAAAAAACAGCACTTATATTATAGAATTCAATTTGGAGATATACAATTTATAAAGGCGGATAATGTCTATTTGGAAGTAAATACGATAGACAAGAAATTCTTAGTAAGAAGCCCGCTAAAAGATTATTTAGAAAAACTCCCTAAGAAGAAGTTTTATAGGGCTCACAAGTCGTATATCGTAAATGTTGATCATATTGATGCTATCAACTCCAAGGATATTATGATAAACAACACTTTAATTCCTATTTCCAAAGACTTTAAAGAGTTCATTATTTCTGCCATGAATTCTTAGTTGGGCGGAAAGAGTCATCAAATTTTAGTATTCAAATTTTCTGGTTTTATTTTCCTTTTATCCGAGAACTCGTTTTGAGTTGTTCTTTTACCTGCAATTTTCACATTTTGCCCCCTAATTTTGTCTTTTTCTCCCACCGTAGCTACGGCTATGCTGCTCAAAAAAGCCTTCATTAGGGCACAAAAGCCGAAAAATATCGGTTCC
>CAJQMW010000474.1 GCA_905479535.1 uncultured Maribacter sp.
TTATTTGCGCCAAACCTGACTGACGAAAATCATAAAAACAGGAACAATAGTGCCTATAACGATGAATATAATATGGGTGTTTTTATGGGTATGTCCGCAATGGGACAAATCGGACATTCCGGTGGAGACCCCGCCGTAACCACGCTAATGTTCTTTGATTCCAAAACTAAGATCGGAAAACTTCTGATAGCCAACACAGAACTCAGTAAAGAAGGAATTACAGAATTTATCGATATTTTTAAACTACTTGCCTCCTACGAAACTAAACTGTAATTGCCTTGTTCAAGTACCTACGAAAAGGAAGCATTTCCTTATAGGCGGTAATTACTTTGTCTTCAAAATCCGATTTAAAAATGGCCTCGGTAGAAAACTCGGTGGCAACAGCGTAGGTTTTATTTCGCAGCAAATCTATATGCGGATGGTCATTAGAAAAGCCCTTGGGCGAATTGGTAAGCTTTACATCATCCCAAAGTCCG
Organism: uncultured Maribacter sp.; assembly: GCA_905479535.1. GTDB lineage: Bacteria > Bacteroidota > Bacteroidia > Flavobacteriales > Flavobacteriaceae > Maribacter. Next base: position 477 of record CAJQMW010000474.1, read on the forward strand.
CCGAACATCGCTTTAAACGACTTTTTGTTCAATATTTTTTTTAACTCCTCACCGTCGTAATCGATTGCATCGCGAATACTCCGCAATTTTTTAGGTTCGGGTCGCCATAATCCACCGGCGAACATGCAACGTTCTATACCTATTTCAATATAAAAATCGCCCGTATTGGGGCGTTTGTCCAACCCCGCCCCAAAATGGTCCTTATAGATCGGTTTATTGGGGTGGAACATTAAGTTATTGTTGATTCTGTTGATGCCCTTTTTACCGGGTGTGTCGTAATAATCGTCATCAATGACCGCAATCTTTGCGTTCATCATGTCCAACCAAGAAATAAAATCATCACGGACTTCCTTGTACCATTTTCTATTGGCGTCCATCCATTCCTTGTTGTTGTTCTTTTGAAGTTCTTTTAGGAAATTGATTTGGTTTTTGAAGTTCATTCATTTACGTAATTGCAAGCTTGGTAACGAAGTTAGGCAAAGCGAAGCAATCTGCTTAAAATATATGCAGAAGCCCATGGAAGAACCATAGCCCTTAAGTTAGCTTCAACAGATCGCTTCGTCTTTCCTCCTCGCGAAGACGTGTTTCTAAAACCCCCTGTCCCCTCCAACGATATCCCCGAGGGTACCAAGAATACTACCTTCACCTTTGTCCTTGCCCCCTCTGGGTATGGCTGCCAGTACCCTACCGGCCAATCGGCTGAACGGTAAGGATTGAATATAAACCGTACCCGGACCTCTTAATGTCGCGAAGAAAAGTCCTTCCCCACCGAATACCGTGTTTTTAATTCCCCCAACGAATTCAATATCATAATCTACAGTTTGGGAAAAACCAATGATACATCCCGTATCTACTTTTAATACTTCGCCCGCAGCCAATGTTTTCTTCGCCATGGTTCCCCCTGCATGTACGAAAGCCATTCCGTCGCCTTCCAGTTTTTGCATGATGAAACCTTCGCCCCCGAATAGCCCTCTGCCTAATTTTTTTGAAAATTCAATACCGACGGAAACTCCTTTGGCGGCACATAGGAAAGCATCTTTTTGACAAATGAATTTCCCTCCTTTTTCCGATAAATCGATAGGTAAAATCTTTCCTGGATAGGGCGATGCAAAACTGACCTTCTTCTTTCCCTGTCCCACATTCAAAAAGGCGGTCATGAATAGGCTCTCCCCTGTTAACATTCGTTTCCCCGCCGAAAAAATCTTGCCCAGTACACTGCTATCCTGATTGGAACCGTCCCCAAAAAATGGTGTCCATTTTAATATCCGGCTCCATCATCATAAAGCTTCCGGCCTCCGCGACCACGGCTTCTTGTGGGTCCAGCTCTATTTCTACATACTGCATTTCTTCGCCGTAAATCTCGTAATCTATTTCGTGTGCGTTCATTTATTTTTAGTTTAGAAGTTTATCGTTGATGCGTTTATTGGTTGGTTGAAAATGATTTTTGTTACATATTAAATTGGTCTAAGCTATATTTCCACGGTAGAAAGTAACCTGAACGGCAACTAACCACCATCAACTCTTCAACCTAACCGTCCGTTCAACCCTTCGACTCCGCTCAGGGTGACGAGGATAAAATAGTATCAGTCTATTTCTTTAACCGAATTGTCCATTCGAATTGAAAAGTACTTACCACTACCCCATCCTCGTTCGTACCTACCGCTTTCATCCATATGGTCTGCCCTTCTCCAGTGGCAATTGTTTTTTCCAATGCCGCATGGATCAAATTCCCGTCCCTACAGCTGAAAGTAATACGCCCCGTGGCCTTTTTGGAGAAGTTCGCTTTATTGTTTAACACGAGCATGGATATCTTTTTTCCACTTTCCCGTATGGTGCCCATGACAAGGGACCCGGTAGTTAATTCCGCTGCCATTCCCTGTACCGCCCAAAACATGGAATTAAACGGATTCTGATTGATCCACCGGTGCTTCACGGTCGCCGAACATCGGGTATCATCCAATTCTTTTACACGAATACCGGTCCACCAAACGGATGGAAGTTTAAAAAAATTAAAAGTATTTATTTTTTTTGGCGTCAGCTCCATAGGTATTAGAATTTCATCAAATGTATTGAATTTAGGCGTATCAACGGTCATTTCATCTCCTGATTACTTCCATTAAAAATGTTAATATTTTGTTAATTATTAGTACTATGTGTTGCATAGTACCTTTTTTTAGATATATATTTGCATAATAAGTTATTAGGTTATCTATATAAATAGCTTTAACACAGTAACTAAAATCAATCATTAGCAACGACCGAGCCATGACAGAATCATTAACAAAACATGAAAGGAATCTAGCCTCGCTGATACATGCGAGTACGTTCTCCAAATTCTTTATCCCCTTTGGGAACTTTATATTACCGTTGGTACTATGGACGGCGAACAAAAAAGAACATGCATTTGTAGATTATAATGGGAAGCAAGCTTTAAATTTTCAGATAAGCCTACTCCTCTA
>CAJQMW010000475.1 GCA_905479535.1 uncultured Maribacter sp.
TACGAAAATATTTTTGCCATAGGTGATATCGCAGCACTCATTTCCAAAGAAACCCCAAAAGGACATCCACAAGTAGCACAGACCGCTATTCAACAAGGTAAATACCTGGGCGATTCGATATTAAATATCATAAATAACAAATCCATAAAACCTTTCAAATATAAAGATAAAGGTTCCTTAGCAACCGTAGGTAAACGCAAGGCAGTTGCCGATTTGGGCAAATTTAAATTTGCAGGCTATTTCGCCTGGTTGCTGTGGTCCGTTGTTCACTTGATGTCCATAAGTGGATTTAGAAATAGATTGATGGTTGGTTTTAATTGGGCGGTAAGTTATTTCACTTATGAAAAGAGCAACCGCCTGATTATTAGGAATTTTAAACCAAAAACTAAATATTCACAAACAAAACGAAAAAAGGACAATAAAGAAGAAGTCAAAAACATAACCTAATAATGCTAGAGAAAAAAACATATAGAGGAATACAGACCGTATTTAGCGTCACTTCAAAAGGCCTGAATAACACAGGTATTCTCCTTCTCATTACCGTTATCATAGCAATGGTATGGGCAAATTCCCCTTGGCAAGAAATGTACCGTAGCTTAATGAAAATGGACATTTCCTTTGCAGTAGGTAGTTTTGAAATCACCGAGCCCCTTCTACTTTGGATTAATGATGGCTTAATGGCATTGTTCTTCCTACAAGTTGGTTTGGAATTAAAACGTGAAATATTGGGCGGGAAACTATCGACTCCTCAAAATGCCGTACTCCCTATCGGTGCTGCCATAGGAGGTATGGTTTTTCCCGCCTTATTATATTTTCTCTTTAACACTACTGGTGAAGCATCTCAAGGTTGGGGAATCCCGATGGCGACAGACATCGCTTTTTCCTTAGGTATTTTGGCTTTGTTCGGAAAACGTTTGCCCACAGCCCTACGAGTATTTTTAGTAACTCTTGCTGTAGTGGATGATTTAGGTGGTGTATTGGTGATTGCGCTGTTTTACACCTCTGGTATTTCTATTATGGATTTATTTCACGGATTACTGTTCTTTGGTCTTTTAATCATAGGCAATTATGCGGGGATTAGGAAAACGTGGTTTTATGCCATTATAGGGATAGGTGGCGTTTGGTTAGCTTTCTTCTTTTCAGGCATTCACCCTACCATAGCAGGAATCCTTACAGCTTTTGCGATTCCAGGAAGAGTAAAAATTAAGGAAGACACTTTTCTAAAGCGTTTAAGCAATCTACACACACGTTTCATAAAGATTAAGCCCGTAAAAGGAACACTTATTTCCAACGAGCAACTTGAAATATTGGAAGAAATTAAAACCACTAGTTCTGAAGCAGAAACACCCCTTCAAAAATTAGAAAAAGTACTACAACCTGTTGTAAATTATCTGGTATTACCTCTTTTTGCCTTGGCAAATGCAGGCATACACTTACACGGAGAAATAGGTAGAGTGTTACTCAATCCTATTAGTTTGGGTATAGGTGCTGGATTAATTTTAGGCAAATTCTTAGGCATTGTTTCTTTTACCAGATTACTAGTTGCCTTTAAGCTTGCAAAGCTGCCAGATTCAGTCAATTGGAATCAAATTTACGGAGTGGCCTTTCTTGGTGGAATAGGATTTACAATGTCACTATTCATTAACGAATTGGCATTTACAAACGAAGAATTTATCTATACAGCAAAAGTAAGCATCCTGTTTGCTTCCTTAATTGCTGGATTAATAGGTTCAATTATACTTATTAAAAACATTAAAAAACCTAAAATAGAAATAGTATGAAAAATATAGCAGTAATAGGATACGGAGTCATCGGAAAAAGAGTAGCCGATGCAATTAATTTACAAGATGACATGAACCTTTTCGGGGTTTGCGATGTCATTAGTGATTGGCGTATACAGAACACCGTGAGAAAACAGTATAATATCTATGCGGCAACCACCGAAGCCGAAAAACAAATGAAGGCTTCCGGCATTTCGGTAAAGGGCAGCTTGCAGAACCTGTTGGATAAAGTGGACCTAGTGGTTGATTGTACCCCAAAAAATATAGCGGCAAAGAATGTGGAAATATATAAAAACCAAGGTATAAAGTTCATTGTCCAGGGTGGTGAAAAACACGAAACCACGGGGCATTCCTTTAGTGCCGAAAATAATTATGAATCGGCGTTAAATAGAGATGCGACCAGAGTAGTCTCTTGCAATACAACCTCTATATTAAGAACGTTAACCGCGTTAAAAAGAGCTGATTTATTGGATTATGCCAGAGGGACGCTTTTAAGAAGAGCTACAGACCCTTGGGAAAGTCATTTGGGTGGTATAATGAATACAATGGTTCCCGAAAGAGATATCCCGAGCCATCAAGGTCCGGATGCTAAAAGTGTCGACCCAGAATTGGACGTGATTACTTCTGCGGTAAAAGTCCCTGAAACCCTCAGTCATATGCATTATTGGAATGTGAAGTTAAAAAAGCAAGCCTCGAAAGAAGAAGTTTTAAATGCTTTTAAAACGTCTAGTCGTATAAAGTTTATTCAATATGACCAAGGCCTAGTCTCAAACAATACCATTAAAGAAATGTTTTTGGATATGGGAAGACCTTGGGG
>CAJQMW010000476.1 GCA_905479535.1 uncultured Maribacter sp.
TCCTACAACGATCATATTAACCTTGCTTTAATTGGCTCCGGTATTCAAGGAATATATGACACACAGGCGGCATTAGGAGTTGATGGAATTAAGTTAGTTGCCGTTTGCGATCTTTACCAGGGAAGGTTAGATCGTGCCAAGGAGCTTTGGGGTGATGATCTTATGGTAACGAGAGATTATCGGAAAATTTTAGAGCGAAACGATATCGACGCTGTTATCATTGCTACACCAGATCACTGGCATCAGAAAATTGCAATTGATGCTTTAAAGGCTGGAAAGCATGTGTATTGTGAAAAACCTATGGTTCAAAAATTTGAAGAAGGCGAAGCTATTATTCAAGCACAACAAGATAGTGGTAAAATCATGCAAGTGGGAAGCCAGGGGATGTCATCCCTTGGTAATGAAAAAGCGAAACAACTTTACGAAGAGGGAGCTATTGGGGATATAGTAATGTTGGATATGTACAATGACAGGTATTCCGCGGAGGGAGCTTGGCAATATCCCATACCACCAGATGCCAATCCAAATACCATTGATTTTGATACCTTTTTGGGTAATGCACCAAAGACACCCTATGAACTAAAACGTTTTTTTCGTTGGAGAAATTATAGAGACTATGGAACCGGAGTTGCCGGAGATTTGTTCGTTCATGCTTTTTCCACACTTAACCATATCATAAGCTCAAAAGGTCCTAATAGAGCCATGACTACAGGAGGACTTCGCTATTGGAAAGACGGGCGAGATGTGCCCGATGTTACCATCACGTTATATGACTATCCCAAAACTGAAACACATGCGGCTTTTAACGCGGCATTTCGCATCAATTTTATTGCGGGTAATGGCGGCGGTGGAGGCTTTAAGCTCGTTGGCACTGAAGGAGAGATGGAAGTAGGTCAAAATTACGTGAAACTTATCAGGTCTAAACTAGGAATGGTTCCGGGAGGTTATTCCATGGTTTCATTCACTGAAGAGACCCAAGAAAAAATACAAAAGGAATATGCAAGCAGGAATCTAGAATCCAGGGCCTCAAATTTAAATACTGGAACTACTACTTGGGAAGCTCCTAGGGATTATAAAGGCGGGCACTATGATCACTTTTATAACTTTTTTACTGCGATACGAAATAACGGAAAAGTAGTGCAGGACCCAAAATTTGGATTGCGAGCGGCCGGCGCGGCCTTATTGGCCAATGAAAGCTATTATAAAAATAGGCCTGTTGATTGGGATCCTGAATTAATGAAGTTGATTTAATGTAATGAAGACAAACAATTTTTAGTACGTTTCCTTCATCCACATATAGGGTTTTCTTTTGATCCACATGCCTCTTGTAAAATCAGGAAAATCCTGCGGTTCCCCATTATTATCGATGGATAATTCGGACAATGGCGTCACCGCACTCCATGCAGCGGCATCGTAAGCGTCCATGGGTGGGGCTAAATTCTCCTTAGCAGATCCTACAAAGGAGTTCATCACAAAGAAATCCATTCCTCCGTGTCCGGCATCCAAAGCGTATTCCCCATATTTTTTCCAAAGCGGATGGTCATACTTATCCAACCAAGCGGTGGCCTCGTCCCATTGGTGCGGTTCGGATTGTCCTTCAACGTAAATCCTGTTTCCATCTACTTCCCATAAACCGTTTGCACCTTGCACCCTAAAACCCAAAGAATAGGGCCTGGGTAAATTACAATCATGGGTTATAATAATAGTTTCCCCATTTGCAGTATCTATAGTGGTGGTGATAACGTCCCCTTGCTTAAATTTCACTTTCGCATTGGGGTGATCTTCTCCTCCTACATCTACGATATAATTATGTAAACCGATGGCTTTCGTAGCATGGGAGGTGAGCGACATAAAACGGTTGCCTCTATTAATGTCAGCCATAACGGCTACGGGGCCAAGACCATGGGTAGGATAAACGTCCGCATTTCTTTTGACGGAATGTTCGGTTCTCCATTTAGCCTCGGAAATTCCTTTTTCACCAAATTCCGCTCCTCTGCCATAAGCTGTTTTTCCATCATTGAATTTTACATGGCGTAAGTCATGCTGATAGCCACACCTAAAATGAACGAGTTCCCCGAATACATTTTGTTTGACCATGTTCAATACCGCAAGGATATCCCTTCGGTAATTTACATTCTCCAGAATCATTAAATGTGTACCGGTGGATTCATGGGTATTCACCAGGTCCCAGCATTCCTCCAAAGTATTGGATGCGGATACCTCAACCCCTGAATACTTACCCGCCTTCATAGCATCAACAGACATACGTGTATGCCATAACCATGGGGTAGCGATTACCACGGCATCGACTTCCTTTAATTCTAAAAGGTTTCTATAATCATAATCATTCGACCCAAAGACTTGAGGCACCTTGCCTCCCGCCTTGCTGATTAGATCCTTAGCAATCGTTATCCTTGAGGCATCTGTATCACAGATAGCGGTGACGTTAATGTCTTTCCGTAAAAGAAGATTTTGCAGATGATTAGTGCCCCTTAATCCCACTCCGATCAAGGCTACATTAAGTTTATCCGCCGGACTATATAGTTGGGTGGCAAAACTAGGTACAGCAAATAAACCTGCACTGGCCAATGATGTATTCCTGATAAAACTTCTTCTCGTGCCCATAATTAAATATTGATTTCCAAGGAAATTAAAAAAAACTTCCATAACAATGTAAAATATGACGAATTAATAGAATGATAATCTAAGTTTACCAGCACTTTTGGTGACAATCCTTATTTTTGCGCCATAAAACAAAAGCAATGACATTACTTTTAATGGCTGCGGGTAGCGGTAGCAGATATGGAAAATTAAAGCAATTTGATGAACTTGGACCTAATGGGGAATTTTTAATGGAGTTTGCTATTTACGATGCCATCAAAAATGGTTTTGAGCAAATCGTAGTCATTACGAAAGCGGAGAATGTTTCTTTTTTGAACGATTATCTAAAGGAAAGACTTCCTGAAAATATAACCTTAAACGTTTTAGCACAGGAACTTACGGATTTACCCGATGGAGTTACATTCAATGGGGAACGTAAAAAACCATGGGGAACGGCCCATGCCGTTTGGACTGCTAGGAATGTAATTGACGGACCTTTTGTTGTCATAAACGCAGATGATTTTTATGGTCAGTCCGCCTATGAAAATGCGGCAACTTTTATGAGCTCAAGCTTAAACGAGAACGCCTATGCCCTATTGGGGTATACGTTAAAGGACACCTTGTCCGAACACGGGTCTGTTTCAAGAGGGGTTTGTAAGGTAAAAGGCGAGGATTTGGTATCGGTCCAGGAACGCTTAAAA
>CAJQMW010000477.1 GCA_905479535.1 uncultured Maribacter sp.
TTAAGCGCGGCCGTGACGCTTTTACTCATTGTTGGTGGATACGGTTACAGTGGCCATATGGGAATGATCATGATGCCCGAAGTGGCTGCCGACGAAATTGAAGCGGGAGTTCGACTACCTGTAGGTACTACCCCAGATCAAGCCGCCAAGGTTGCGCATGACATCTCCGCATCTACCCAGCGTATGTTCGAAAAACATAATCTCTACGAAGTTGCGGAAGGGATAAAAACCAATGTACGGGGGCAAAATTTTATTGATGTCGAAATTGTGATGCTACCACCAGACCAAAGGGATATTACCGCTGCAGAGGTCATCGCCTTATGGCGCAATAATATTGGCGATATTGAAGGGGTGGACCAGATCACCTTTGAGGCCGAACGTGGTCCAGGTGGAGCACGCCAGGATATCAGTATTGATTTAAGCCATTCAGATATCGAGGTGTTGGAGCGTGCCAGCAGGGCTTTTGTAGAACGGATGCAGGCTTTTTCAAACACCCGGGATGTAACCGATAATTATAACAAGGGAAAAATGCAGTACGACTTTAAGTTGTTACCGCAAGGACGTAACCTTGGCCTTACTTCCGATGAAGTGGGACGCCAAGTGCGGAACGGATTTTTCGGTGCGCTGGCTATGCGACAGTTACGGGGAATGAACGAGATTGAGGTACGGGTAAAACTACCTTTGGAAGAACGTAAGGATATTAAGAACCTAGAAAAATTTCTGATTCTCACTCCCAATGGTATCGAGGTTCCCCTAATGGATGTCGTTGAAATAGAAGAGCGGGAAGCCTTCAGTAGCATAAACCGAAGGGATGGCCGACGGGTCGTAAATGTGGGTATGGACGTAGAACCTGCCAATGCGGTAAGTCGGGTCATTGCTTCGGTACAGGAAGAAACCTTACCTCAATTGAGGGCGGACTTCCCCGGAATCACTTGGAGTTTTGAAGGCAGTCAGGCAGATATGCGTGAAAGTACGAATACCTTAAAAGCCGGTTTTTCAATTGCCATGCTACTAATCTATGCGCTACTAGCCATCGCTTTTAGCAGTTACCTGCAGCCTTTAATCGTAATGACCGCTATTCCTTTTGGAATTGTAGGTGCGGTCATTGGTCATATCCTATTGGGTTATGACTTGTCATTAGTAAGTTTAATGGGTGTAATTGCCCTGTCCGGGGTTGTGGTAAACGACTCTCTCATCATGATAGATTACGCCAATAAGCGAAGAAAAGAAGGCGACCCTATTTATCAAGCTATACATGAGGCAGGCTTAAGAAGGTTTCGCCCTATTATTTTAACTACGATGACGACTTTTGGAGGTCTCGCTCCCATTATTCTGGAAACTTCCAGCCAAGCATTTTATTTGATTCCAATGGCCATTTCTTTGGGCTTCGGTATTGTTTTTGCCACGGCCATCATTCTGGTCATTGTACCTTGTTTGTATCTCACTTTAGAAGATGTACGGCTTTTGACGCAAAAGGGAAGAACCGTTAAACAAGTGGATGTTTCTGAAACTGCCGATACCAAAAGTGCTGTGCTTGCCGATAAGTAAAATACATTTTATAGTAAGTGTTGTAACCAAGCAAATCATCCACTAAGAACAATATGCTAACTAAATGATTTTAAAATTTAATTGATAAAAATGCCCGCCTGTACCTTACGGGGAGGTATCGAGAATCACCTCTGCTACATCAGTTGCTCTATTGTCCAATTTCAATTAACTTTAAACCTTAAAGCTGAAAATAGGAGTTGTACTGCATTGTTGACATAGAAACCACCGGAAACGGGATCAAAGGAAATCGTATCACAGAAATTTCCATTTTTAAATATGATGGTCATGAAATAGTAGATGAATTCACTTCGTTGGTCAATCCCCAATGCGAAATACCCTATTTTATAACGGGTCTTACCGGTATCGATAATGATATGGTACGCGATGCACCGTTATTGGAAGACATCGCCCAAAAAATAATAACATTCACACAGGATAGCATTTTCGTAGCCCATAGCGTAAATTTTGATTATAACGTAATCAAAAATGAACTCCGTCTCTTGGGCCTCAATTTCATCAGAAAAAAACTCTGTACCGTCCGTCTATCCAGAAAATTATTTCCGGGCTATAACTCTTATAGTCTGGGCAAGCTATGTTCTACCGTCGGAATCCCTTTAAAAAATCGTCACAGGGCACGCGGAGATGCCCATGCAACCGTACTCTTATTTCACAAGTTATTACGTGCCGATGGGGCTGCCGCAGTATTCAAGCAATTTTTGAACGCAAGGTCTCAAGAAGCTACCTTACCTCCTTCCCTACCCAAAAGCGAATTTGACAAGTTACCTTCAACTCCCGGGGTCTATTACTTTAAAAACGCACAGGGAAAAATTATCTATGTTGGCAAGGCTATCAATATTAAAAAAAGAGTCCTCAGTCATTTTTATGATAAAAATACTAAAGAACTGAAATTGTGCGCTGAAACCGTTCATCTGGATTTTGAGGAAACTGGAAGCGAATTAATCGCCTTATTGGAGGAATCGGAAGAGATTAAAAAACACTATCCCAAACATAATCGTGCCCAAAAAAGAAAAATTCAACAGTACGGTATTTTCTCTTACGAGGACAGAAACGGGATAGTGCATTTGGCACACAACAAATTGCAAATGGTTCCCAATCCCTTAGCAATTTTCTATAATGTCACGGACTGTAGACAATTTTTAGAAAATCTCTGTGCATCTTTTGAGCTCTGTCCAAAATACTGTCATTTGCAGGAAAATATTACTACTTGCTCGCACTATAAGATAAAACAATGTTTGGGTATTTGCTCCAGTCTGATACATTTGGAAGAATACAATAGACGAGTAGGACAGGCTGTACTCACGCTACAAAATCAGAAAACCGATTATGCCATTCGCTTAAAAGGAAGGAATACGGATGAAGAAGCGTTTGTACTTGTAAAGGATAATTATTATGTGGGGTATGGTTTTATACCTAAATCTGAAAATATTCACCATTTTGACGAAATGGATACTTTTTTGAAACCCAGAATAAATACATTGGAAACACAACGTCTCATAACGGCCTATTTACGTAAGAATCCAAAGTCCATTATAGAAATAGATAGACTACCAACGGTTTCGATTTCAACCTAATCGTTCAATTTTCGGTACATTTTAAGTACAAAGAGTAGCCAGATCATGAAAATGACTGCGACTATTATCGAGTAAATCAAAATAAAATCCACTACTTCTTATATTTTAAATAATTCATAAACCCAAGAATCGTTGGAGCCCAAAAGGCGATGAATATTGCATCTAACTTTTCTCCGCTCAAAAACAAAACCTCGGACACTACAATAATGGATAGGACTACCAATAGCATGACGCAATTCATTGCCCCAACACGCTCAATAAAATTTTTAATCATTTCCGTAATACAAATCCTACTTAAAGGTATTAATTATTTCATTTCAATTTAAGATTTCGTTAAGTTTTTTTTAACACTTAACGATTTCTTAATATATTACAAAATTAGGGTAATTTACAACCTATTCCCTCATGAGGTTTAGGTTGAATAAAATTAATTTATCCCTAAAATTATAAGGTAGTTGGACAAACATAGTCCGTTACCTTAGCTCCTTCATTTTTTAAAGCTCCAAATCCACCCGCAACATCCAGTAAATTATGGATGCCCCTACTTTTAAGGATGGAGGCTGCAATCACCGACCTGTATCCTCCCGCACAGTGCACTAAAAAATCTTCTTTCTCAGGAAACTTGGCCAGATGCCCATTTAACTCACTCAACGGTGTACTTACCGCATTTTCAACATGCTCCGAAAGATATTCACTTTCCTTTCGCACGTCAAAGACGGGGATGGATTCCGATGCTAATTTCTCCTTGGCTTCTACGGCAGAAATAGATGTTATGCTATCCGTTTCCTTCCCAGTAGCTTTCCATGCAGCTAGACCTCCTTTTAAATAGCCAATAGTACCGTCAAAACCTACTCTGGACAATCTGGTGATAGCCTCTTCCTCCTGACCTTCAGGAATTATTAAAAGTAAGGGCTGCTTGGTATCGGCGATCAATGCGCCCACCCAAGGAGCAAAATCTCCATTAAGCCCAATAAAAATAGAACGTGGGATGTGCTCTTTTGTAAAATCATTTTGATGACGGACATCCAAGACCAAAGCTTCGGTCTCATTGGCGGCCAATTCAAATTCATCGGGATCGAGAGCTGTGGTACCCCTATCCAATACGTCCGCTATATCCTCATAACCCTCCTTGTTCATCTTTACGTTCAAGGGAAAATATTTTGGTGGTGGTAAGAGTCCATCAGTTACTTCCTTTACAAATTCATTCTTGGTCATATCCGCACGTAAGGCGTAGTTCATCTTCTTCTGGTTCCCCAACGTATCCACAGTCTCCTTCATCATATTCTT
>CAJQMW010000478.1 GCA_905479535.1 uncultured Maribacter sp.
CATCAGTTTATATAATGTGTAATTTCCAACACGTCTCGCTTGTCACTTCGAGTGAAACCCTGAAAGAGGTTTAGTATCGAGAAGCCTAGGGACACCAAAGCTTCTCGATACAACTTTTGCTCCTTCAAAGGGAGCAAAACCCACTCGAAGTGACAAAGGGTTTTTGTAGTAAAGTGGCGCATACGGATGTCAGTTCGAGAACGGTGTGAGCTCTAAGGGAATTCTGCATACATGACTCATGATGGCGTACTATCCCTTATTTTCGAAGAATACACTAATTGACATACGTTTTATAAATTCAATCAAAATTTACAACGGGTTGATAAAAAAAAATCCTTATTCCCGCTTTTCAAAAGGAACGATTATGCCCTTTTCTAAATAGTTTTTAAGTCCAGAAAGTAATATAGCCCAGCAATAGGAAGATTTTTTAAAATGGGCATTACACTTAGGCCATCCCTTGTGAGAAAAACTGAGTAACGTTCCGCCGTTTAGGGGTTCGAGTTCAAAACCGAAGGTAGTGCTGTTCCAGTCCGCATCAGACTCGGTCATGGAAATATAAAATCGCTTATTGGTTTCGCATTGCGTGACCTTGCCATACCAATCATAGTCTTCGGTAAAAAAGAAATTATAAACCTCACCTAATTTGGGTGTTCCCGAACACTTTTTGGTCCACCAATTATTAAGATGTTCTGGACGAGAAATACCATCAAAAACTTTTTGGGGTTTGGATTGGATGGTCAGATTATGATATATAGCAAAGGAATCCATCTATAGAGCGTTGTTGTGTTCTTCACTTTAAAGATAGTAAATCAACCGATTGGGTAAAATTGGATTGTGCAAAGGTCGCCTAAAACGAAAATATGTATAGCCGTAGTAATCGATTGGCTTAACCATTTTACATGCTAACCGATGTCAGGTTGAGCGCAGTCGAAACCTAAAACAAGAAAAGAAGTAGTTCTCGACTGCGCTCGAACGGACAAACAACCACTTTTTAAAAATCCTCGTTTCTATCAAAACCTCAAAATCAACCGATTAATTACCAATTCTTTCGGTGTGTTGATTTCTGCCGTGAATTCACTTATCGAAGCTTTTCTACACTTCGTCCATATTTTTTACGGTAGCCTAAAAAGTCTGTATTTCAGCGATATAGCTAGGGTATAAGGCCCTTCTTGCGGTTATCTTTAAGTAACCCAAATGCTTATTATGAAGTCTTTATTAACCTTAGTAGTAGTTCTTTTTTTTGGCACTGTTGCTATAGCCCAAAATTCAAATAGCAATGATGAAGTGGACATTCTTAAAATGGATATTGTTTTGGTTACTGGCGATGCTAGTAATTTCGTTTTTCAGAAAACTGAGAATACTGCTGAAAAAAGCGTAGCTCGCTTATACCGACACAAAAACTCTCGAGTAAAAAAAGCTTTGAACTTTAGCACTAAAAAGAGCCGACCAAAATTGGCATAATCCTTGAATAATAAAAATTGGAAGTGAATCGAATCACTTTCGTAAATACAAATGCTATGCTATTATTTTCACTTATAGTACCCGTTGCCTTAGTTATCACCTATCTCGTAACCTTCCCAAAAACAAAGGGTGTACTTCGTCCTTTAAAAGTTCCAGCTTATAAAAGAAAATTTTAAGTTGAGCTAAGCTCTTTTAAAATCGTTAAGGGAAACTAATCTTTTATTCCCGGCTGTTTTATAGTATAATTTTCTTTCTGCTTGGCCTCGTCTACCTGGCGCTTAACATCTGCCAGTAAAGCCTTGGCATCGTAGACAATCCCATCCTTAATGGTGTATTTGACACCACCTACGCGTACTACTTCATTATCTTCGGTAAGTTTTATGGCTCCTGTTCCATAAAGTACTTTTAGATTGGCTAATGGATTTTCTTCCAAGACGACAAAGTCGGCTAATTTTCCAATTGCTACCGAACCTATCTTATCGTCCATTCCCAAAGCTTCGGCTCCGTTCAAAGTGGCCGACCTAATGATTTCCAAGGGATGAAAACCAGCTTCGCGCAAAAGCTCCAATTCCCGTATATATGCGAATCCATATAATTGGAATATAAAACCCGAATCGGACCCTGTAGTTACGCGTCCGCCCCTGTTTTTATACTCGTTGATGAAGGTCATCCACAAATCATAATTATTTTTCCAAGCTACCTCCTGTTCCGTACCCCAATCATGCCAATAGGAGCCGTGGGATATTTTGCTAGGCTGATAGAACTCCCATAAAGAGGGCAAGGTATAATCTTCATGCCATTCGGCCCTTCTTGCTCTCTGGAGGTCCCTACTGGCCTCATAGATATTAAAAGTAGGGTCCAAGGTAAAATCTAATTCCAGTAGTTCGTCCATAACGGCATTCCAATGTTCGGAATACGGTTTGGCGGCCTGTGCCCATAGTTTCCCTGCGTTTTCAAACCGGTGTTGTTCGTTTTGATAATTATAGTCCAAAGGGTAATCCTGAACTGTTGTATTATCAAATAAAGCTTCTGGTAGTCCATACCAGTGCTCCATGGAGGTTAATCCTGCTCTGGCAGAGTGTAAGACGTTCCATCGGGCCACGCTCAATTGCGCATGGTGACATGCCGAACCTAATCCCAATTTTTTATTTTCATCCAAGGCCGCGGCCATAATCGCCGGTTCTGCCCCAAAAAACTTGATACCATCGGCACCTTTTTTAGCATTGGCACGTACCCATTCCCTTGCTTGTTCCGGGGTGGAAATAGGAATATCGTTCAACGGATTGAACGTCTTACTGGTTTGTCCGAAACCGGTATAAGCCATGATGCGAGGTGCGATGATCTCATTCTTGGCACTTTTTCGTTTTAAATCCATAGTGAAATCTACACCGCGGCCGCTAGGCTCACGGACTGTCGTTACGCCATGTGCCATCCATAATTTGAAAACATAATCGGGTTCCGCACCTTGTGCCGTACCACCAATATGGCCATGCATATCTACAAAGCCTGGCAATAAGCACATGCCGTTACAATCTAGTTCTTTTCCACCCGCCATCAATTTGGGTCTTTTAGATTCATCGATGGCGACCCCTGGATATCCTACAACCTGTATCTGTTTGATAATATTATCTTCTACAACAATATCA
Source organism: uncultured Maribacter sp. (assembly GCA_905479535.1). Classification (GTDB taxonomy): domain Bacteria; phylum Bacteroidota; class Bacteroidia; order Flavobacteriales; family Flavobacteriaceae; genus Maribacter. Next base: position 3,108 of record CAJQMW010000478.1, read on the forward strand.
ATGGGTCCCTGTGGTGGCGCTCCATTTCCATTAATAAGCTTCACACCCCTAATAATCAATTGTGAATGTGGACCGTCTCCTTGTAAGGATTGGGATAGTAGTATGTTCGTTAGTGTTAGGGAAACGGTTAAAAGAATTGCTTTTAATTTCATGGGTTGATGTACGGATTATTTGATTATTAGATTTTTGGATTTTCTTTAAAGTTATTTCAAGGTGGACTTAAATTTAGATGTCATTTTGACAATTATTTGAAGTTTCTTTAGAAGCATATCTATTTCTTCTTGTTTGGCAAACCCCAAATCTTGCGAAATCAATAGTTGTGTTTCTATTTCATATATGGAGCCGATTGTAATTTCCAGAAACCTACTAAAATCTTTGTTCGATTTTCTGGAAGCCCCTTCTGCAATATTTGATGGAACAGATACGGATGCT
>CAJQMW010000479.1 GCA_905479535.1 uncultured Maribacter sp.
GCAAAGAAGTAGCTATAAAAAAAAGAATAGTGAACATTAGCGAATTTGAAATTACCCGTATAGAACTCCCTGATGTCGACTTTAGAATTGTATGTAGTAAGGGCACCTATATCCGCTCCATTGCCCATGATTTTGGAATAGCCTTGGAATCAGGAGGGTATTTATCGATGCTTAGAAGAACCAAAATAGGTGATTTTAACGTAGATATAGCCCAAGACCCTTCGGTCTTTTCGGAAATGTTATTAAATGAAAAGGGTGACATTTCGTAAATTTGAATGATGTCCCTTTATCGATTTTAAATACTTTTTTCTAAAAAAATAGGTTATAAAACCGTGAATCTCAACAGACAACAATTATCCTTGATCATTACCATTTTTTCAATGGGTATTGTCTTGTTGGTGCTATATCATATTCATTTAGGCGGACAAGAGGAGCAAGATGACTATGTTGTAGAAATGGTCCTAGAAGAAGAACTCATAGAAGAATTGACCCCTGAAGAGGAAAAATTACTAGAGGAACTTTCCAAAACCGACCCTATCCAAAGTCACATGGCCTATAACGAAACCGCCAAACCTAGTTACGGCAATCCGGAACCATTGAAAACCTTGGAAGAAATTCTAGAGGAAAAGGCAGAAATGACCGATGGAGACCCTTCTGAGGATTTGATTTCTGATTCGGAATATGCAGCTAAAATAAAGGAGCTGGCCAAAAAAAGGGAAGAACAAAAGCAACTCTTGGGCGAAAAAGAAGCTGAAAAACAAGAATTTACCAATAATCTTGCAAAAAGAAAGACTTCGATATCCTATTCGTTGTTAAATCGCAATAGTTACCGATTGCCCCCTCCAATCTATACCTGTATTGAAGGTGGTAAAGTGGTCATTAATATAGAGGTCGATGCCCTGGGCAACGTAATCGATGCAGGTTTCAACGAGAGAAGTTCCGGTACTTCCAATGGCTGTTTGGTAGATAATGCCATTGCCTATGCCTTTAAAGCAAAATTCAGCGCAGGCGATAAATCCACTCAAAAAGGAACAATTACCTATTTATTTCAGCGGAAGTAATTCCATTAGGTCCTTCAAAATACCCTGCCCTTTGTCCTTGTTGTACCAAACCTGTATGTCTTGCTTAAACTCTGGAGTTAAGGCACCGTGCCCAGCTTTATAGGCCTCCACCAAAAGTGTCGCATTCTTTGACCTAGGTCCCCAATCAGCGATTACGTTCCCGGTACTATCGTTTATGACTATAAGCTTTGGTATGGACATACTGCCGTTGGTTAAAAATTCATTCATTAACCCAAAATTATCATCTCGGAGGATTATTTTCAAAGTGATATTGGGGTTTAAACCGGCCATTTTTTCCATTACAGGTAGGGCCGGTGATGCGTCGCCGCACCAGCTTTCGGTCAGCACCAACCATGTCATTGAGATATCTATATTCTTAATTTTCAGTTCAGTCTCCTCATCTATTCGAAAAGTCTTGTCCCACCTTTTCATGCGTTTGTCGTTGAGCCTGGTATAATTTATCAAATCTTCGGTCTGTAATGGACCGGTAGTACTCCCGTCATTCGCCATAGTCGAAACTAGACTTCTATACTCCACATAGGTCATTCCCTTGGATAGACCATCTGTTATCAATTCTTTAGCCGTTTTCCGCATATTGTTTGAAATGGCCGTTTGCATTTACTTTCAATTAGAAAATGTTAGTAGCTCCTCCGGATTAAAACTTACAATACCCTTTTCTTTATCATGCCGCCACGTGTATCATTTATTTTGCTCATGACCACAAAAGCCTTGGGGTCTATTTTTGTAATTTCAATGTTTAGTTTTCTTATTTCTAATCTTGTTATAACCGTAAACAGTACATCATATTGATTGTGGATACCATTTTCCCCAAAACCCCCTTTTGCATCATAAATGGTCACACCACGTCCCAATTCATTGATGATCATCAAACGAATTTCATCACTGGCCTTAGAGATTATAGTAACTCCTGTATACTCTTCGATTCCCTCTACCACAAAATCCAGCGTTTTGGAAGCGGCGAGATAAGTCAACATGCTATACAAAGCCGTTTCAATAGACAAAAGATAGGCCGCTGTAAGGAAAATCAGCATATTGATCAAAATGATAACATCCCCTATAGTCGCACCTAATTTTCGGCTCAAATAAATTGCCAGGACCTCCGTACCATCCAAAACGCCGCCTCCCCTTATGGACAGACCAATCCCCGCCCCCAAAAAAAATCCTCCGAAAACGGCAACCAGAAGTTTATCTTGGGTTATCTCCGGGAAATGGACCAATCCCAAGACCAATGCCAAACCTAGAATAGCTAAAGCGGCCTTGATGGTGAACTGCTTTCCAATTACCTTGTATCCAAGAATAAGAAAGGGCAAGTTTATAAGAATTATAAGTGTATATAACGGCAATGGACTTATGGTGGTGATGAGTAATGAAATTCCCGTTGCACCCCCGTCAATAAAACTATTGGGCAACAGAAAGCTCTCCAGACCAAATGCCGCAGAAAAAATACCCAGTACAATGAAAAAGGAATCTTTGAGATAGGATTTTGCCGTAACCCTTAATTTTCTCGATTTTTTTAGATAGGCACCCAAATGCCCCAATACGTAAAATCCACTGTTCTTATGTCCTCCCATGTTATTCTATTTAGTGCAATGAAGATATGCCTTTATGACCGTGCTATACTTATAATCTTAAAGCAAGAAGAACTATAAATTTTCTGGGTTCACTGCCAGGCTATTAAACAGTTTGGCCTTTGCAGTGTAATATTTGTTCTCTACAAGATTTTGTTTTAGCACCGCATCTATTAGTTTGCTTTCGCGGGAATTGATCAAGAACAACGAACTCTCCCCAAAACTGAATTTTCGTTCCTCGGCAGAAAGCATGGTATTATAGCTCGATACAATATCCGATATTAGGATATTTTGCGTTTCAAAAGACTCCAGTTCATTGTATATGGCCAAAATTTTATTGCGCACCTGAATTTCAGCGTTGTCCAGTTCAAACTCCGCATCCCGTAGTTTTAATTTCGCGAGTCTTAAATCCCCTCTTTCTTTCCTAAGAAACAAGGGTAATTGAAACGTAACTCCTCCCTTATATTGTTCCGTAACAAAGGAATTGATGAAATCCGGAGTCTCCGTTAAAAAGTTATATTCCAAATCTATTCTTGGCAAAAGCCTGTTCGTTTTCAGACGTTTGTCCACTCTTAAACCATCAATTTTAAAACCTAACGATTTCAGTTTTGGGTGGTTCTCCAAGGCAAAGCTATCCAACGGTTTTCCAAATATTTCCAACGTAGTATCAATATCCGACGCTATTTCAACATCGGGTATCACATTAGGTTGAAGTTCTAACGGAATATTGTCCCCTAGCCATAAATAGTTGGACAGTTCCAAAGATTTATTCCTCAACCTCACTCTTGCCCGCTCCAGGTCCAATGCCCGGTTCTGGACCGCAATTTTAGCTTCGACCGTGTCTATAGCGGCAAATTCCCCAACCGTGGCACTCTTCTTTACGCCTTCAAAACGAATCTGGGCATTATCCAGGAAATTAAAGAAAACCTTACTGTCCTTATATGCCTGGACCCAATCAAAATATGCCAGGGACGCCTCAAATAGTATTTGGTTGACCAATAAATCGCGATCGGCCTTGGTTTGCTCCCTGAAGAATTTTGCCCTTTTTAAGGTGGCCATCCGCTCATTTATCCAGGAACCCCTTCCCAAGGACACGGATACCCCTGCGCTGTACAGACCGTCGTCCGGCAGAGTTTCGGAGATATTTAAAAAGTCGCCATCGTTTTGCTCAAAATTACCCTTGAGCTCTATTCCGTACCAAGTGGGAATTTTAAAAGTGGCGTTCAAACGGTCCCAATATTCCGTTCCCTTAAATTGCTTTCTGTCATAATCTACCTCAACTTTCGGGTCGAAAGCACCACGGGCCTTAAGAAGATTGGCCTGTCCCGTACCTAGGGTAAGTTCGGCCTGCTTGGCAATGGGATGGTACTTTTTTACATAGCCTAAATACTCGTTGAACTTAAGCATTACGCTATCGTTTTCTTGTCCTAGGAGGGGAACAAGAAAAAATAAAAACATATATGTAAAGTACTTTCGCATTCCCTTTACTTTTTAACAGGTCTGGCCTGTGCTCCCTCTGGCTGATAGTAGTTGGGTGGAAAACCGTTCAACTGTCGCCATAATTCGTACCAAATGGGCACATCCTCCAAAAGGGCTATCGTGTTGGCTCCCGAACCAGCACGCAGCTCTTTGGGCCACGAATGGTCATTCTCGTCCGGAGCCAGCAAAATCCGATATTTGCCATTGTCGCTTATAAATGTTTCAATAGCAACTACCTTACCGCCATAAGTACCGTAGGACACGTTGGGCCATCCGCTAAAAACTATGACCGGCCAACCATCAAATTGAATTCGAACTTCCTCTCCCAAATGAATCAATGGAAGATCTAAAGGATCTACGAAAGTTTCCACCGCCATATCAATATTTGCTGGCATGATTCCCACTAGTTGATCTCCTTCCTTAAAAGTTTCGCCAATTCCGCCCTGTATAGCTTTATTTATGAATCCATCCTGTGGTGCACGGATATAATAAAGACTATTGCGCATTTCGTAATTCGTATATTCATTTTCTAGTTTTGTGACCTGTGCCTCAGAATCGAATTGCCCCGATTGTGCCGTAAACATATCGCTTTGCGCCTTGCTGATTTTGTCCGCGTATTCTGCCTTTACCCTATTGATTTCCACTTCCGCATTGATAACCTCGTTCTTAGCGGCCAACAATTTATTCTGTTGGGAAATTAATTTCGCTTGGGTTTCTTGAAGTTTAAGCCTCTTTTCCTCCACATCGGTAACCGCCTTTAGTCCCTCGCTCTCCAATTGTTCTGTCCTATCAAACTGACGTTGCGCAATTTTAATATTTGTCTTTGCCGCTTCCAAATCAATACTATCGCTTTGCACCTTTAACTTGGCCTGCAACAATTTATTCCTTGCCTGCTCCAATTTTAGTTTTCGCTCATTGGACAAGGCATTGATTTGGTTGTTCAAGGCTTTTACTTTGCCTTCATAAGAAGTTACCGAAGCTTCTTTTGCCTTGATCTGCATTCCTGTCCGTTCCACTAACTTCGGGTCAAAATATTCGTTTTTAACCTCGGAAATGAATAGGATAGTGTCTCCCTTTTCAACATAGTCACCTTCACGTACATACCATTTCTCTATTCTACCGGGAATTGGCGACTGTATGGTTTGAGGTCGTTGATCGGGAGTTAAGGTTGTAAGGTATCCCTGACCACTAATGGTTTGGGTCCAAGGCAAAAACAAAACGACAACACCAACTAGGGCAAAAGCCAGTAAAAATCTATTAAAATGCTTGTAATGTCGCTGATGGAATACCCGTTGTGCCGATGCAAACCTATCCAAGCTTACCTTCTTATTTAATCTATTATCTGATATATTGAGCATTCTGGTTATTTTTCGTTGATTATTCTACCCTGTTTCATGGTAATGACGCGGCTACACCTGTTCGCCCATTTAAGATTTTCGCTGACTACAACTAGG
>CAJQMW010000480.1 GCA_905479535.1 uncultured Maribacter sp.
AAACCTTGAAGAGGCCCATAAAGAAAAAATGCTAGCGCTTACATCGGCCAAGCGATATGATGCCTTGGAAAGGCAGTTTAAAGTGTACTCCGAATCGCTTAAAAAGTTCAATATGGGGGCACCTTCCCCAGCTTTGAAAAAGCTATATGAAGAATTACTTCAAAAAGTTTTAAATTGAATTGGTTGCTTTTCATCTTTTACTAATCGAAGAATTCTTGATTCTTTATAAAGTTTAACATATTCTTTCATTTCTGTGAAAACCACAGTATTATATAGAAGTTTTTGAACTATTCTGAAATTAGCGACCATTTTTTTAAAGTAAAAAACAGCAACCTGTTCAAAACCAAAGAAAAACCAAAGAATTGACCTTTATGTTTGGGCTGTAATTCAAAATCTTTGGTTATGCAAGCACCTTCTGGTTGTCCGTTTATGAACAAGGAAGATTTCAATCCATTTGATCTCTCCAACCCGTTTCCGCAATATAAAGAGTTCCGTCAGGAGAAGCCCGTTTTTTTTAGTGAGGAGCTAGGGTACTATGTCGTCACACGATATGAAGATGTCAAAGCGGTTTTTAGCAATTGGAAAACATACACATCCCAAAATGCCCAATCCCCCTTCAAGCCTATTTCGCCCAAGGCCAAAGCGCTTATGGAGGAACAAGGTTTGGTAGGGCTATCCGGTTTGTCAGGTCGTATTCCACCGGACCATACCCGTATTCGCAGAATTGTCAGTATGGCATTTAGTCTTAAACGAATAAAAAAGCTAGAGCCAAGAATACGAGAACTGGCCATTAAAATGATAACCAAATTTAAAGATGATGGTGAAGCTGAAATCGTAAAACAATTGGCATACGATTTACCAGCTTTGGTCATTTTCATGTTGTTAGGTGTACCCGATAAGGATGTCGAAAAAGTGAAAAGCTGGGCAGAAAGCCGCTTATTAATGACATGGGGGAACTTGACGGATGAGGAACAACTAGTTCATGCCCAAAACTTAGTCAATTATTGGAAGTACTGTGAAAACATGGTTGCCATGCGAAAGGAAAACCCGACCGATGATCTACCGGGGGATTTAATTCGTTTGCAAGAGGAAGGTCACGAAATTACAGACCGTGAAATTGCTACTATTTGCTACAGCCAATTGTTCGCTGGGCATGAAACCACTACATCTTTAATGGCGAATGGTATTAGGGAGTTATTGCTCCATAGGGATAGCTGGAAAGCGATTTGCTCGCACCCTGAGCTAATTCCAAATGCGGTGGAAGAAGTTCTTCGATTTTCACCTTCCATCGTTTCATGGCGAAGAAGAACACTAGAAGATTCCGTAATCGGTGATGTAGAAATTCCAGCGAACTCAAACCTTTTAATAGTTATGGGGTCTGCCAATAGGGACGAGAGCAATTTTGAAAATGGGGAGCAATTTGATATTCAACGAGAAAACTCCAAAGAGCATCTTTCTTTCGGATTCGGAATTCACTTTTGCCTAGGTTCTCCTTTAGCCAAGTTGGAATTTAAGACCGTATTAGAAGAACTGACCCGCTTGGTTCCTAATATGAAACTGAAAGAAAATCAAGAATTCAAGTTTGCAGAAAACACATCTTTTAGAGCGCCAGTAGCTTTAGAGGTCGAGTGGTAATAAACAATAGAAAATATGTCAGGTATGAAATACACGTTATTTTTTAAAGAGGCAACACCGGAAGACTATGTTCTTCTAGGTGGAAAAGGAGCTAGTCTTGCCAGCATGAGTGCTGCAGATTTTCCTGTACCTATGGGATTCTCGGTAACAACACATGCTTATGCCCAATTTTTAAAAGAAGGTCAACTTTTGGAGACTATCTTAGATAAGGTTAGCCGTATAGATTGTTCAAATACTGATGAGTTAGCATCCAATTCTGAAGAAATACGTGAGTTGATTTTAAGCAAACCACTTCCTGCCGAAGTTGAAAATGAAATAAAGGAATCTTATAGAAAGCTCTGCGAGAAAGCAGGAATACCAAATACATTGCCAGTAGCCGTGCGTTCAAGTGCTACTGCTGAAGATTTGCCTGATGCTAGTTTTGCAGGTCAGCAAGACACCTATTTATGGGTAGTTGGTGAGGCTGAAGTTTTGCGTAGTGTTCGAAAGTGCTGGGCCAGTTTGTTTACGGCAAGAGCTATCAACTATCGAAAAAATCAAGACATTGATGAGACTGAATTATTGATGAGCGTAGTCGTCCAAAAGATGGTGAATGCTCGTACTGCCGGGGTTTCTATGACTATGAACCCCATAAACGGCGACCGCTCCAAAATTGTAATCGATTCTTCATGGGGCTTGGGTGAAGCCGTAGTCTCAGGTGAGGTTACTCCTGATAACTTTTTGGTGGACAAAATCATGTTGCAGATTATTTCCGCCAATATTCAGGAAAAGAATATCGAGCATGTGCCAGATATGGTGAACAAATGTGTGGTGACGCGAGAAATAGAAAGTGAGCGCGCCAAAGCACCTAGTTTAAGCGATGATGAAGTCATCGAAATTTGTAAAATCTCAAAAATTATAGAAAAGCATTACAAATGTCCACAAGATATCGAGTGGGCCATCGATGCCGACCTTCCGGCTGGCGAAAATGTAACCTTGTTACAAAGCAGACCCGAAACCGTTTGGTCACAAAAGACCATCGAGAAGAAAAAAGCTGTCACGGGTATGGAGGGCATTCTTAATACCCTTATGAACCCCATCGGAACTAAAAAATCAGATTCTTAATAACCACTAATACTACTATCAATCCTTTAAAACAGAATAATTATGTCTAACAAAGCATTTATCAGCCCTTATGACCACCAAGCACCGGAAGGTGCCGAAGGTTGGAAAGAACTTTATCCGTATTACATGACCTTTCATGACAATTTGAAGGAGAATGAAGAGTCTAAATTTTTCTTCTGTGATTCGCAACATTGGCCTAATGTTTTTAAGCCTTTTGACGCGATGACAGTAGAGTTTGCCGTGAAATGTTTAGGACAGTACAATACAAGACAATGGCTGATTCCACCTGCAAACGGAATTGATTTCAAGATTCACAATGGGTATTGCTATATGAGTCCTGTTGGTGTGGACCCTGAAAAAATAGCGGACAGGGTTCCTCAATTTATGGAGCGCGCTGGGCATTATTTTCAGAATTGGGATAGTCTGATAGAAAATTGGCATAAAAAGGTTAAGGACGTAATCGATGAGATGGAGGCCGTTACTTTCGAGCCATTACCAGAGGTTATAGATATGGAATGGGTTAAAAATGGTATAGGATTAGACCCTACCTACCATATGATTCAGAACTATGATAAGATGATAGACTTATGCTACAAAGTATGGATGTATCACTTTGAATTTTTGAATCTGGGTTATGCGGCCTATTTGGATTTCTTTGGTTATTGCAAAGAGGCTTTTCCTGGAATTCCCGATTTGTCCGTTGCGAAAATGGTACAGGGTGTAGAAGTAGATTTGTTCCGTCCAGATGAAGAACTACAAAAGCTTTCAAGGTTAGCTGTAAAATTAAATCTTCAAGATGTTATTCAAAACAATGAAATAGAAAAAGCGCTTAGAGTAATGGGCGGTTCAGCGGAAGGTAAAGAATGGATTGCAGCATGGGAAGAAGCCAAATACCCATGGTTTAATTTCACAATAGGGAATGGATTTTATTCAACCGATAAATATTGGATAGACCATTTAGAGATTCCTTTTGGATATATTCAAAGTTACGTTGAGCGTATTTTAAAAGGAGAAACCATTGAACGTCCAACAGAAAAAATCGCTGCGGAAAGAGAACGTATAACCGGTGAATACCGTGACTCATTACCAGATGAAGATGCACAAAATGCATTCGACCAAAAATTAGGTTTGGCGAGAGTGGTTTTTCCATATGTTGAGAATCATAACTTTTATATCGAGCATTGGTCAATGTGTGTTTTTTGGAGAAAAATGCGCGAATTGAGTGCTTTATTTGTTGGGCAAGGATTCTTCGAAGAAGTTGATGATATGTTCTATTTCCGAAGAGAGGAAATTCAGCAGCTTTTATTCGATTATGGTCGTGGTTGGGCAATGGGTGTATCTGCAATTGGTCCAGATTATTTACCAACAGAGATTGCAAGAAGAAAGAAAATAATAGATGCCTTGGCTAGTGCTCAGCCAGAACCAGCATTTAATAATCCGCCTGAAGTTGTTACTGAACCATTTACGATTATGCTTTGGGGAATTACTACTGAGAGTGTACAAGGTTGGCTATCGAGTGAGGATACAGGTAACAATTTAAAAGGTATGGCAGCCTCGCCAGGTAAGGTTGAAGGAAGAGCTAGAGTAATTAGCAGTTCTGATGATTTAGGCCAACTTGTGGAAGGAGAGATCTTGGTTACAAGGGTTACGGCTCCTAGTTGGGCTCCTGTTTTCGGTAAAATAAAAGCGACAGTTACTGATATTGGTGGAATGATGTCTCATGCAGCTATTGTCTGTAGAGAATATGACTTACCGGCAGTAACAGGAACTGGAAATGCAAGTACAAAAATAAAGACCGGAGATATGATTAAAGTAGATGGCGGCGCAGGTACGGTCGAGATTCTGGCCTAAGATTGAAGTTGGAATAATTGAATACAAATTAAAGTCAAAATGGCAACGGAAACAGCTACAAGTAATACGATGAAAGTGCACAAACTAGTGTTTAAAGCTGCAGAGAAGTATATGCGCGTGCGAAAGAACGATGTGCATATTCCGATTTCGTTTTACTACGCGATGCGGCTGACAGATGAATACCCAGATGCAGACCGGGAATTGGTTGGCGTTGCAATCATATTACATGATATCGGTTGGTATTCCATTGACGAAGATGACATTTTTAAAAAGGGATTCCAATCCGAAAATTTCATGCAGAGTGATGTGCGCTACTTACATGAGTCGGAGGGAGTTCGTTTAGCTAAACCTTTGTTGAAAGATCTAGGCTATGATGAAGAATTTATAGACAAGGTCTGCACGATTATCGATGGACATGATACACGAGGTTTTGCGAAATCTTTAGAAGATGAGATTGTTCGGGATGCCGATAAATTATGGCGATTTACGCAAACTGGGGTTAGTGTAGCCTGTGATTGGTTCAAACAAACACCTGGACAATATTGCGCCCGATTGCATGCGGATATTATTCCTGTCCTGCACTTAAAGGAATCTAAACAAATGGCCTTGAAAGACCTTGAAATGACAGAGAGAATGTTACAGGCAGACATATTATAACTATGGAAAATTTTATAGATGGAAAATGGGTCAAACCCCTTTCGGGTACATACGGTGATGTCTCGAATCCTGTTACCGGGGAGGTTTTTGAAAAGGTTCCCCATAGCAATATTGCAGATGTCGATGCGGTAATGGAATCTTCTTTTAAAGCCTTCAAAAAGTGGAAAAAAGTGCCAGTTGCCGAACGTGCTAAATTACAGCACAAAGGCGCACAACTCATGCGTGAACACTCGGAAGAACTCGGGAATACTTTAGCCAAAGAATTAGGTCGCCCAGTTGCCGCTTGTATTCGTGAGATTAATCGAAGTGCAGATTTAACCGATTACTATACAGAGGAAGGTCTAAGACTTAAAGGTGAGATTCCCTTACACAATATAGATGGCGAACGCGCAATGATAGTTCGCGAGCCAATAGGTGTCGTAGTCAGCATTACTTCCTTCAATTATCCTATTGCACTTTTGACAATGAAATTGGGTGCGGCCTTGATAACAGGTTGTACAATCGTTTCCAAACCCTCTGACGAAACCCCTTTATCAACGATGCGTATTGCAGAATTGTTTTCTGAGGCAGGCTATCCTGAGGGTGTTTTTAATGTCATTACGGGTCGAGGAAGAGATATTGGTGATGCTTTGGTAACACACAAGCACACTGCAAAAATTGCTTTCACAGGAGGCACTAATACAGGCCAGCGAATAGGCGCTTTAGCAGCACAGCATTGTAAACGCGTTACGTTGGAATTAGGTGGGCAATCGCCTATTATCGTCTGTGCCGATGCTGATTTAGAAAAAGCCGTGCCTGCAATTGTGAAGCACACTTTCGCTAACAGCGGACAGTTTTGTTACCGTATTGGTAGAGTTTATGTTCAAGAATCTATTTATGAAGAATTCGTAAAACGGATGACAGAACAAACTGCTAAATTAACCGTGGGCGACCAATTTTCAGGTTGTGATATGGGACCAATGATTAGCGAGAAAATGTTTAAACCAAGTATGGAGCAGACTGCTGACGCCAAGAAAAAAGGAGCTCGCATTACTATTGGAGGTGAGCGCTTAAAAGGCTCACAATATGATAAAGGATGGTTTTTTCCACCTACGATTATTGCCGATGCCGACCACACCATGGATATTATGAACGAGGAGACTTTCGGCCCAGTGGCGGGTGTTATGAAGTTTTCAAATAATGACGAGGCAGTTGCATTGGCCAATGATTCTGTCTACGGACTTGCAGCTTATGTCTTCGCAGGTGAATTGGGAGCTGGACTACGAATTGCGGAAGACCTTGAAGCAGGCTCGGTTTGGGTAAATAACATTCAACGCTCGTATCATGATGTGCCATTTGGCGGTATGAAACAAAGTGGTATCGGTCGAGAAAAAGGGCGCTTTGGAATAGAATCATTTACGGAACTAAAAACCATTTATTACAGCTATTAATGCTACGTGAAAAAGACATACCGGTTTGGGAAGCAGCAAGAGTTTACCTTGATGTGCGCAGTAATGATGAACATACTTTGTTCTCTTATTACTGGGCCAAACAATTATTGGATTTTTATCCTGATGCCGATGAAGATGTAGTATTGCCAGCGATCTTATTGCACGATACAGGGTGGAAAAAGATTCCTATTGAAAAAGTATTGGAGTCTTTTGGTCCAAATATGAAATATCCTGAACTAAGACGTCAGCATGAAGTTGAAGGAGTGGCAATAGCACGAGAAAAGCTCACAGAATTAGGGTACAACGAACATCATATCAATCAAATATGCGATATCATTGACGGGCACGATACTACAAAAGAAGCAAGGTCACTTAATGATTCGCTTTTAAAAGATAGCGATAAATTATGGCGCTTTACGCGTCATGGGAATGAGACCGTACAATCTTGGTTTGATATCTCGCTAACCGAAGTTCACAAGATTTTACGAAATCAACTTCCGGGTTTTTTGACCGAAGAAGGAAAATTGTTGGCCGTACAAATGTTAGAAGTGGCTGAGCTAAAGGAAAGCTTAACTAAATATATACCCCATGTATCATCTGAAAGATAAAGTTGTCATTGTTACTGGCGCAGGTGGAGGACTAGGAAAAGCCTTTGCCCAAGCCTTTGCAACTGAGGGAGCTAAAGTAGCCATCGTAGATATTAATGAAGAAGCAGCGCAAAAAACATCTGATGAAATTCAGGGAAGTATCGCGGTTAAGGCCGATGTCACTTCAGAAGAATCCTTAAAAGGAATGACGCAAAAAGTAATCGATGAATTTGGACGATTAGATGTTCTAATAAATAATGCGGCCATTTACGCAGGAATCCAAAGAAAACCGTTTTTCGAACTATCGGAAAAAGAATGGGATCTGGTAATGAACGTAAATCTAAAAGGAACTTGGATGGCGAGCAAAGCCGTCTTCCCTTTTATGAAATCCCAAGGTGGTGGTAAAATCATCAATATTTCTTCCGCGACGGTTATGAGCGGGTCGCCTCAATGGTCTCATTATGTGGCTTCAAAAGGTGGTGTTATTGGTCTTACCCGAAGTATGGCCAGAGAGATAGGCGATTTCAATATTAATGTAAACAATATTGCGCCCGGTTTTACCTTGACCGAGGCAAGTTTATCCCTTATGGATAATGCGAAAGAATACGGGGTACAACGTGGAGCAATAAAAAGAGGGTCGAATGCCAATGATATCGTTGGTACAGCTTTGTACTTGGCTTCAAAAGCATCTGATTTCGTAACCGGTCAGACCATAGTGGTCGATGGCGGAAAACAATTTATATAACCAATAAAAAATACAAATATGCCAAAAGCAACTTATATAGAAACCGAAGGAAAGGTACACGAGTTAGATTTGCCATTAGGAGCAACATTTATGGAAGGTGCCGTACAGAATGATGTAAAAGGTATCGTTGCCGAATGTGGCGGTTCATGCATGTGCGCCACATGTCACATTTATGTAGACGATGCATTTTTAGAATTACTTCCTGAAATGGAAGAAGAAGAAGAAGAAATGCTCGAAGGAGCAACTGCCGAGCGTACGCCAAATAGTCGATTAGGCTGTCAAGTAAGGATTTCAAAGGCTTTGGATGGAATTATTTTAAGAGTGCCTGGCGAGCAATGAAAAAAAGAGTTGTCATAATTGGTGCCGGACACGGCGGGGTTCAAGCAGCTTCCACATTGCGGGAAGATGGCTTTGAGGGTGAAATCGTCTTGATTTCCGATGAGTCAGATGCGCCTTATCAGAAACCACCCCTTTCAAAAGGATACTTGCAAGGCAAACAGACTGCACAGGCTATTCTGTTTCGGTCGGCCAATTATTACAATGACAACGAAATCGATTTACAACTGGGGGTTCGAGTAAATCATATTTACACGCAGGAAAATCAAATCGAACTTTCCGATGGTTCAAAATTGGATTATGATTATTTGATTGTGGCTACAGGAGCTTGCAATAGAAAATTGCTCTTCCACGGAAAAATAGCGGAAAAAATCTATTACCTAAGAAATTTTACTGATGCCAAAGTAATCGAGGAAAAAATAAATCCTGCCAGACATATAGTAATTATTGGTGGAGGATTTATTGGGCTTGAACTGGCGGCATTGGCAATTGAAAAAGAAAAAAAAGTAACAGTAATCGAAACTGAGGATAGATTGATGAAACGGGTATTACCGGAGGCCTTATCCAAAGTTTTCTACGATACGCACAAAGCACATGGTGTCGAAATGTTACTTGGTGTTTCGGTTGTGGATGTTATTGACGGTAAAACAATAAAATTAAATGATGGCAAAACGTTAGAAACTGATTTGGTTCTGGCGGGCATCGGAGTCATAGTGGAAACTGAACTTACAGAAAATTCCGATATATCATTTGACGACGGAATCGTTGTCAACGGTTTTCAGCAGAGCAATATTCCAAATGTTTATGCCATAGGTGATTGTGCCAATCATTACAATCCTTTTGCAAAGAAAAGCCTGAGATTAGAATCCGTTCAAAATGCGGTAGACCAAGCGAAGGTGGCCGCTTCGCACATTATGGGAAAGCCAATTGAGTACAACACTGTTCCGTGGTTTTGGACAAATCAGTACCATTTAAAATTACAGATGGCCGGTATCAGCTTTGGTTTTGAAGAAGCCATTATTCGGCAATCGCCTAAACCTGATCGTTTTTCGGTCTATTATTTTAGAAAAGAAAAATTGATAGCGGTCGATTCTTTGAATCGCCCCGCCGACCATTTGAATGCAAGAAAATTATTGGCTGCAGGTATTTCTCCGACGAAACAACAGGTCGAGGATTTCGATTTTAAGTTAAATAGTTTATTAATTGATTAACGGTTTAAGATGAATACTAAAGTAACATTTGATCCAGAAGTGCACCCACCCAAACTCTACGAAGGTTATAAATCAACAGTTGGTAGAGCACCGCACAAACCGTTGGTCGTTGTCAAAAAATCATTAGGTGAGCTTACCGGCCCACTTTTTAAGGATTTCGAACTTGGAGTTCTAGATCATGATTTGACCCGAAATGCGATAAATGAAGGTGAACCAATAGGAGAGCGAATTGTAGTTCAAGGTAAAGTAACAGATGAAAAAGGGAACCCAATAAGAAATACGCTTGTCGAAATTTGGCAGGCAAACTCAGCGGGAAGATATGTGCACAAAGTCGATCAGCATGATGCGCCTCTTGACCCTAATTTTTTGGGTACAGGTAGATGTATTACCGATAAGAACGGTAATTATAAGTTCTATACGATCAAACCGGGAGCCTATCCTTGGGGTAACCATCCTAATGCTTGGCGTCCAAGTCATATTCATTTATCCTTGTTCGGAGGCAGCATCACTAGTAGGCTAATCACTCAAATGTACTTTCCAAATGACCCTCTTTTTGGGCAAGACCCTATGTATATGTCGGTGCCGCCAAAAGGTAGAGAACTATTAGTATCAAAGTTTGATCTTTCGATAACTGAACCAAATTTTGCTCTAGGGTATAGATTTGATATCGTTTTGAGAGTTACACCCTTTGAAAATCAATAAGAGTAAAAATATAGAAGGGATGAACTTAAAACAGACACCATCACAGACCATTGGCCCCTACTTTGCATATGGGCTAACCCCAGAACAATATGGTTACAACTTTAAATCTTTGGCGACTAATTTAATGGTAGATCCTGAAACCAGTGAAGGAACTATCAAAATTTCCGGAAAAGTATTCGACGCCGAAAACAACCCGATTTCTGACGCCATGATCGAACTGTGGCAAAATGATGGTGAGCGAAAATTATTTGGAAGGTTCGGCACTGGAACGGATCCTGAAAATCGGTTTGTTTTCCATACCGTAAAACCTAAATCGGTCGATGGCCAGGCACCTTATATAAATGTCATCATTTTTATGCGTGGCCAGTTGATTCATTCATATACCCGCATTTATTTTTCCGATGAACAACAACTGAACGACAAGGACAGTACTTTGCTAGCAGTACCACAAGAAAGACGAAATACCTTAATTGCCAAATGGAAAGGTGGTCATTACGAATTCAATATTCGAATGCAAGGCCCTGAGGAGACGGTATTTTTTGATATTTAATCTAAAAATAGTCTATGCACTTATACGATTCTTTATTTCGTTCCGAACATGCTGATTCGCTATTGAGCGGCACCAATTTCTTGAAGCAAATGCTGCAGGTAGAAATTTCTTTGGCTAAATCTCAAGCGGAAGGTGGAATCATTAAAAGGGAGTACGCTGATGCGATTACTGCGGTTTGTCGACTTGAGAATATTGACGTAGAGAAATTAAGCTCCCAAATTCCCTTGGGTGGCAATGCGGCCATCCCTTTAGTTAAGCAATTGAGGGCTTTACTTGAAAAAAATAACAAAGAGGCTGCCGCCTATTTGCACTATGGGGCAACCAGTCAAGATATAGTTGATACCGCCCTCGTACTTCAAATAAAAGAATATGCCCAATGGCTACTTTCTGAAATAGTGAAACTAGAAAAGGCTTTAGTTGCTCAAATGAAAGCACATCGCGAAACGGTGATGATTGGTAGAACGCTGTTGCAACATGCCAAACCTATAACGTTTGGCTATAAAATCTCGGTTTGGTTGACAGCAATAGATGATGACAGAGAAAAAATTCAAGAGCTACTTGATAAAGTACTGAAAGTACAATTAGGCGGCCCTGTGGGAAATAGAAATGAAAAAATAGGAAATAGTATTGCAGCTGAATTAGCCAAAAGTCTTGGATTGTCCCCAGCTGATAATTGGCATACACGAAGGGGAACACTCGCACAATGGTCCTCTTATTTAGGCATTCTTAGTGGCAATATAGGAAAGGTCGCGAAGGATATTTCCTTATTGATGCAGACAGAAGTAGGAGAAGTTTTTGAAGGTGCTGAAGAAGGAAAGGGCGGTTCAAGTAGTATGCCCCAAAAGCGGAATCCAACTACCTGTGTTGCGATTTTGGCAAATGCTAAGCGAACTCCGCATTTGGTTGCAAGCTTATTATCCGTAATTCCACAAGAGCATGAGCGGGCTGTTGGAGGCTGGCATGCCGAATGGGAGCCACTTTATGATTTGATGCGTTTGACCGCAGGCAGTCTTGAAAAAAGCGTTGGCCTTATCGAGACTTTAGAAGTCAATTCGGAAAAAATGAGATCCAATATCGAGTTGACAAATGGCTTGGTCTATTCGGAAAATGTTTTGATCGCACTTAGTTCGAAGATGGATTATCAGACAGCCCATACCCTGTTGGAGCAAGCTTCTGAAAAGTGTATGTCCGAAAATAAGCAGCTCAAAGATGTGCTTCAACAAATGGATTTAGGCCTTGACAATTTAGATGAATTGTTTGACCCAGCAATATCCGTTGCCCATAATCAAAGCGCCCTTGATGATATTATAAAAGTATATGAGAACAAACTATAAGATACAGGGTACACCTAACAGTCCCGTTTTGGTTTTTTCCAATTCCCTTGGTGCTGATTTAAGTATGTGGGACGAATTGGTTCCATTCTTACTGCCCTATTTTAGGATACTGCAATACGATACACGTGGCCACGGTCAGAGCGAATCGACCGAAGGTCCGTACAGCATAGAATGCTTGGGCAATGATGTAATTGACCTCTTAGATAAATTGAATATTGAGAAGGTTCATTTCTGTGGATTGTCAATGGGCGGGCTTATTGGCCAATGGCTAGGAATCAACCATCCGGAGCGATTAAACAAGCTGATAATCAGCAATACCGATTCGAAAATCGGGACGGTTGAAGGTTGGAACGAACGTATTAAAACCATAAACGAAAATGGTATGTCATCCATTGTAGAAGGTACAATGGAGAAATGGTTTACCAATGCGTTTCACAAAAGCGATCCATCCCGTGTAGCTGAAATGACCCGAATATTCTTAGCAAACAGAACTGCTGGATATACGGCTTGTTGTGCTGCAATTGGTGCCGCTGATTTTAGAGAAGCGATCAAAAGTATTCCGGTGGAAACTTTAATCATTACTGGTCATGAAGATGCGGTTACCGATGTTTCCGCGGCAGAAAAAATGAAGGAGGATATCCCAAATGCAAGATTAAAGATATTTCATGCAAGGCATTTGCCAAGTACGGAGTTACCAAAAGAATACGCCGAGACACTTATTGATTTTATTGCAGGCGAGACCCCTTTCGATAGAGGTATGCATGTGCGCAGAACGGTTTTGGGTGATGCCCATGTGGATAGGGCCAATGGCAATAAAAATATGTTCAATACTGATTTTCAAGAGTTCATAAGCAACTATGCATGGGGTGATATTTGGACAAGGCCCGGACTTCCAAAACATAGCCGAAGCTTGATTACTATGGCCATGTTGATAGCCTTGAATCGCAAAGCGGAGTTTAAAATGCATGTTAAGGCAGCTTTCAATAACGGGGTATCAGTAGAAGAAATAAAGGAAGTGATCATGCAGTCAAGTATCTATTGCGGTTTGCCTGCGGCTAATGAGGCCTTGCATTCGGCTGAAGAAGTATTTCAAGAAAACAATATTAAATATTAAGAGCTTTCGTATGAAAAAGATAAAAACTCAAGTAGGTATAATAGGTGCAGGCCCTTCTGGTATGGTATTGGCCAACTGGTTGAAAAAACATGGAATCTCTGCGGTGATTGTAGAATTGCGGTCAAGAGAATATGTAGAAGGAAGAGTACGTGCCGGTCTGGTAGAACAGAACACAAAAGATATTTTGAAGGAATTGGGTCTTGACGAACGAATGAAAAAAGAGGGAATTGTTCATGATGGCGTTTACCTAAGCTTTGATGAAGAACGTATTCATATTCCCTTTGGAGAGCTAACTGGTGGTAGAACAATCACCATCTATGGTCAACAAGAAATCACCAAAGATTTGACCGATGCATGGCTAGATGGTGGTGAAACGCTTCATTTTGAAACCAAGGCCACCAAAATCGTAGATTTTCATACCGCAAGTCCGAAAATACATTTTGAAAAAGAAGGTGAAGAAGGCATTATTGAATGCGATTTTGTAGCAGCTTGTGATGGTTTTCATGGTATAGGAAGAAAGACCTTGCCGAAGAAAAGCTTTCAATCGTATGATATTACCTATCCCTTTAGTTGGTTGGGTATTTTGGCGAACGTTGCTCCATCTACAGATGAATTGATATATGCCTATCATGAAAACGGCTTTGCTTTGCATAGTCTTCGCTCAGAGACCGTCAGTAGATTATATGTTCAGGTAGACAATGATGAATCGGTCGATAATTGGTCAGATGACCGCGTTTGGAACGAACTTTCTGCACGCTTAGGAACTCCGGGTTGGGAACTTAAAGAAGGCCCTATTTTTGAAAAGAGCATTACGCCCATGCGCAGCCATATGATTGATAGCTTACGTGCTGGCAGATTATTATTGGCAGGCGATGCAGCACATATAGTTCCTCCAACAGGCGGAAAAGGAATGAATTTGGCCATAGCGGATGTAAAACATATGGTGGACGCTTTTGTAGATTACTATAAGAATAATTCTGAGGTCTTGTTGGATAGCTATACTGATACGGCGCTACAACGCATCTGGCGCGCACAAGATTTCTCAAATTTCATGACCAAACTTTTTCATAAACAAGATGCACACGGGTCCTTTACCTATCGCCTACAAAAAGCAAAAGTTGACTATTTAAAAGTGTCTAGGGCATATAGAACCACCATAGCGGAAAACTACGTCGGACTACCATTTGAATCTTTTGAAATTTAATAACTAATGAAAAAAGTACCGGTAATTAGTGCGGAAAAAGCGGCGAGTTTGGTTAAGGATGGTGATGTGATTTTGGGAGGAGGTTTTGGTATGACCGGTAACCCTGTTCATTTGTTGCATGCCCTAGCAGAGACCGATACAAAGAACCTGACCTTTATTGGAAACAATGTTGGGGAGCCAGGTATCGGTGGTGGCCGATTGTTGAACAATGGGCAGTTGAAAAAGATGATAGGATCCTTTTTTACCTCGAATCCTGATGCCGTAAAGGCGGCTCAGATGGGCGATGTGGACTATAAATTGCTTCCGCAGGGTACGCTGGCGGAAGCTATACGTGCAGGTGGCGCAGGAATAGGAGGTTTTTATACCCCTACATCTGCAGGAACGATAATCGCG
>CAJQMW010000481.1 GCA_905479535.1 uncultured Maribacter sp.
GGTGGCGTCAAACTTGCGAAAAACCTAAAGGAAGTTGAGGAAATAGCAGGAAACATCATTGGGATGAATTTGGTAACTCCTCAAACCTCCGCACAAGGGAAGAAGGTTCATCAGGTTTTGGTGGCGGAAGATGTTTACTACCCCGGTGAAAGTGAAACCAGTGAATTCTACATGTCCGTCTTATTGAATAGGGGAACAGGAAGAAACATGATTATGTATTCTAGCGAAGGGGGGATGGATATTGAAGAGGTTGCGGAAAAAACACCACATTTAATTTTTCATGAAGAGATTGATCCTTCAACCGGCCTTTTGCCTTTCCAAGCTCGGAAAATTGCATTCAACTTGGGCTTGTCCGGGACCGCTTTTAAAGAGATGACAAAATTTGTTGCTGCACTTTACAAAGCGTACGAGCAGAGCGATTCTAGCATGTTCGAAATTAACCCGGTCTTAAAAACGTCCGATGATAAAATTATGGCTGTAGATGCCAAAGTTTCTATTGATGATAATGCGCTGTACCGTAGAAAGCAATATGCGGAAATGCGCGACTTAAGGGAAGAAAACGCTATTGAAGTTGAAGCCAGGGCCGTAGGTCTCAACTATGTTGATTTGGACGGTAACGTAGGTTGTATGGTAAACGGTGCCGGCTTGGCCATGGCAACAATGGATTTGATCAAAATGGCGGGGGGTGAACCTGCAAACTTCCTGGATGTAGGGGGTACGGCCGATGCAAAGAGAGTTGAGGAAGCTTTCAGGATTATTTTAAAGGATGACGGTGTAAAAGCTATACTAGTTAATATTTTCGGAGGAATTGTCCGTTGCGACCGAGTAGCGAACGGCATCGTGGAAGCTTACAAGAATATGGGAGACGCCATAAAAGTTCCGATTATTGTTCGTTTACAGGGTACCAACGCGGAAATGGCAAAGGAAATTATAGATAATTCTGGCTTAGCCGTTCATTCTGCTGTACAATTCCAAGAAGCTGCGGATAAGGTAAAAGAAGTTTTGGCGTAGAAGCCAAAAAAAAATAATTAAAAAGGGCAATGTCATCTGACATTGCCCTTTTTCTTTTTAAACAATTTCAATCCTAATCTCATTGAAGTAATTATACAGAATTCGATATTTTGTTTAAGGCTTCAATATTCTACGATACTATTACCCAGGTATTGAAAATTGTTTTTTAAATATGCTAAAACCACTTTTTTTTAGAAATTGGATGATCAATAAACCGCCATCCTGCCTGCCTTTGTAGCCAACTATAAACCATATCCAACGTCATTTTCATAGGTTGTTCAAATAAGGCATATTGATTAAAATAGTGTTAAAATCGATATTTGTTGTAACATTCTTAGTTTTGCGTCGTCTTTTTAGTAATTCATCATCAATCAATTATTAATCAATCTCTAAACAAAAGGAGGTACAAACAACAAGTCATGAGAAAATTAAGTTTAGTATTCGTAGCCGCAATGCTATTGGCAACCGGTAATGTTTTAGCACATAATACCGATGGTGTAGAGCCCACCAAAAATCTTTCCAAACAAATTTCTAAAATGTTATCGGATAATAATTTTTCCGATGAGCAAGCCGATTTAACCGCACAAGTTAGGTTTACCCTTAACAGTGAGGGCGAAATTGTGGTGCTTTCAGTTGATACCGATAGCTCAAGGTTGGAAGGTTTCGTAAAAAGTAGATTAAACTATAAGAAAGTAGACGTTTCTACAATAGAGGAAGGAAAATTATACACAGTGCCAGTTCGTATCTCGGCCTAATAATTTGAATTTAGCTAGAAAATCCTGATGCCTTATGACATCAGGATTTTTTTTTGTTCTTATATTTTACCGGTGTTACCGCTTTTTCCATTTTCCTATGCTGCTGATTTTTTATTCTATTGTCATGCATTTTATCGGGTATTGGGTCGTTCATTCCCAAAAGTACTTCC
The DNA here is from genome assembly GCA_905479535.1 of uncultured Maribacter sp. Lineage (GTDB taxonomy): Bacteria > Bacteroidota > Bacteroidia > Flavobacteriales > Flavobacteriaceae > Maribacter. The sequence continues at coordinate 1,937 of CAJQMW010000481.1, forward strand.
CCGGGATTCTTGGGTACCTCCCTGGTGCCCCTTAAGTGTAGCACTAAACCATTGAGGAAATTACGTAACACCTGGTCGCCGCATTCCGTATAATTGGGGTGGTTTTCCTTTCTGAAAAAGGCCCCGAGTTCACTTTTGGATATTTTGAAATCTACAAGTTGCAGGATATCCACTATTTGATCATCCCTAAGCCGAAGCGCAACCCTTAATTTTTTTAAAATGTCATTATTCGTCATTCTTAAAAAATGTTTCTCGCAAGGTATTATAAAATCTATGAATGCCAATGTTTTAATAGCTTATACTATAACCGTTTTTTTTAAGTTATTTAAATAGCACTAGTATAATCAGAATGCCCTAATGAGTAGTCAAAAGGAAAAATTAAGTATTCTTTCAGAAATGATAGCGTTTGCACGAGTGGATAATACCATAAAGCAATCGGAATATGATTTCCTCCTTAATGTAGCACAACAGTTGGGTGTTAGCAAGGCAGTCTTTGATTCCCTATTTAAGAATGAAGCAGAACATGTAATTCCAAAGACACAGGCGGAGCGCATAGTTCAATTTCATAGACTGGTGCTACTGATGAACGTGGACAATAAACAGGACTTGATTGAAATAAAACGCTTGCATGATATGGGATTGGCCATGGGGTTGCCGCCATCGGCCATCGCACAAGTACTTTCCATTATGCACAAGTATCCCAATAAAATAGTGCCACCGGAGGTGCTAATCAATATATTTAAGGTGCATTACAATTAAGACCAGGAAATAAATTCCGAATTCATTTTATCCAAATCCCTTTTATTTTCAATATTAGACTCTGCGTCCAACTGAAGTTGTTTCATTTCGGTTCTTATGTCCGCCATTTGATCGGAGTTTATGACATGAGATTCCAATGTTCTCAACATATACATCAATTTACGCATTACCGTGATGTCATGCTTACAATAAAGCCGATAAGTAGCCATGACATTATAAAGCACTTCTGAAAATTCGACATTTTTTATACGTGCCCAATTGGTTCCATCAGGATCATTAAGATATTCACTCTCCGATTTTTGCATTAAGATAATGAACAAAGAAGTTAAATAATCGACGGTATTCAGTGCTGTTCCTGGATCATTAATGCCCGGGGACATAGCCTTGATACCTATTTCGGATATTTGTCGAAAGCCATATATATAATTTTCCCCCCTCAGTTCTTCGTGACTGAACAACAAGGCATCCATTATTTCTTTCTCTTGCTTCCCAGAAAGTGGCTTCTCTGAAAGCATTCCAATAGTGCCATCTAGTATAAATTGGCCTTTGAAAAGGTTAATGGCTATTTTATTGTCATGTGACTTACAAACCCCTAGAAGATTTTCTTTTAGAACTCCGTAAAAATAGCCGGTTTTGCTAATGATATTTTTTTCCCAATGCTCGGTGTCCTCAAAATCCGATGATTTTTCCTTCTGTTCTTCTAAGATATATTCAATTTCACTTTTTGTCTTGTAATGGATATCAGTCAAAATATTACCTATTTGTATGGCTTGTGAGATATGGTGTATAAAATAAATAAAGGATGCCAAGCATAGCACGGTTAACACTATACCTATCAAGACAGAAAATCCGGGCGTCTGATAGGAGTTATTGGTAGGCTCTATGGAGACGAGGATAAAAATGTTGTAGAGAATGGTTGAGATATACAGTCCCAATACCACTTGATGCTTTTGGTCGGATATGATGCCCGGAAGTACCCGAGGGGAGAAATTACTCGACGCCTGATTCAACAAGATCATTACCATGGAAAAACTGAAAACCGTCAATGAGATAAGCCCACCGATCAAAGTACTTAATAAAGTTTTAGCCGTGTCCGTATTGTTGATGACGAGTCCAGGTGCGACTTCAATCAAATATGCTGAAATATCTATTTTTTCAAGATAAATCATGAAAAAGGCCAGCACAAGGCCTCCCAATGCAATCAACGATGGATAAAAGGCAATTTTATTTCGAATCTTGTGGAATATATTCTTAA
>CAJQMW010000482.1 GCA_905479535.1 uncultured Maribacter sp.
AATCTGTGATATGCCGTAAAATGGAGCAACACATTCCCCTAACCCCCTTCAAAGGGGGAATCCTGATTTTTGACCTATGAACAACAGAATAAAAAACAAACTCGATTCGGAAGGTAAGTTGCTCTCCATCTACTTCACAGCCGGTTATCCAAGCTTAAACGATACTGTAACGATAATACAGGATTTAGAGAAAAACGGTGTGGATATGATTGAAATAGGGCTTCCGTTCAGTGATCCTCTAGCTGATGGGCCAACGATTCAGGAAAGCTCTACGGCAGCGCTAAAAAACGGGATGACCTCCGACATCTTATTCGAACAATTGAAAAACATTCGAAAAAGCGTTTCCATACCCTTGATAATAATGGGCTATTTTAATCCGGTGCTGCAATACGGGGTGGAGAAGTTCTGCCAAAAATGTGAAGAGATAGGCATTGATGGATTGATTCTTCCGGACCTGCCTCTAGACGTCTATCAAGATGAATATGAATCCATTTTCAATGAATATGGATTGCTCAATATTTTTCTCATCACACCGCAAACAAGTAATAGACGTATTCTTCAGATTGATAAGGCATCCGACGGATTCATCTACATGGTAAGTTCTGCAAGCGTAACCGGCTCAAAATCAGGGTTCGGAAAAGAACAAGAGGATTATTTTCAAAGAATAGGTTCACTTGGACTTGTAAACCCACAAATTGTAGGGTTTGGTATCAAGGATACGGAAACCTTTCAGCAAGCCACTAAAACCGCTAAAGGTGCCATAATCGGTTCCGCTTTTATTAAATATTTGACCGAAAAAGGAACTGCTGATATTAGAGATTTTATAGCTGAAATTCGTTAAATTGAGCACCCAATAAATCCGATAGACTATGAAAAGAATTTACTTATTTCTCTTACTAATTTCATTTACAATAAGCGCTCAGGATTCCACCCAAATAAAATCCCAAGTTCGCCATAGTATTGATGAGCTCGTAGACTTCGTGAAAATTCCTAACGATGCACTGAATGCGGACGATATAGATGCAAACCTGATATGGTTGCGGAATAAATTCAACGACCGCGGTTTTAACACCTCCATTCTAGAAACGGAAAACCTGCCTCTGTTTTTTGCAGCGCTCCCCATGGACGATACTAAACCTACGGTTTTGTTCTATATGCATTTGGACGGACAATCTGTAGATGCTTCCAAATGGGACCAATCCAACCCTTATGAAACCGTTTTAAAATCCAATTCTGAGGGTGAATGGAAAAACGAGGCCTTTGAAGATTTGGACGATGACATCAACTATGAATGGCGACTTTTTGGTCGTTCAACCTCGGATGATAAAGGTCCCATAGTCATGTTCTTGAATGCTATTGACCTTCTAAAAAAAGATAACGTTGCCATTCCCTTTAACGTAAAGGTGATTCTGGATAGTGAAGAAGAAAAAAGTAGTGCACCATTGCCCAATGCCGTTAAAAAGTACCGGGAACTCTTAAAATCGGATTTCTTAGTGATTAATGATGGTCCTGTCCACGCTTCAGGAAAGCCCACCGTAATATACGGTTGTCGCGGTATCACTACACTATCCTTAACTACTTATGGCCCAGTTAAACCACAACACAGTGGACATTATGGGAATTATGCTCCAAATCCAGGCTTTCAATTAGCCCAATTGTTAGCTTCTATGAAAGATAAAGAGGGTCGAGTCCTGATTCCGGGGTATTATGACGGTATCATTTTGGACGATGCTACTACGGTTGTTTTAAAAAGCGTTGCGGACGATGATAAAACTATCGCTGAAAAGCTTCAATTTAAAACAGCCGAAAAGGTTGGTTCCTATTATCAAGAAGCATTGCAATACCCATCGCTGAATATAAGGGGAATGGGTTCCGGCTGGATAGGTGATCAGGCCAGAACCATAGTTCCAGCAAAGGCAACAGCAGAACTGGACTTAAGATTAGTGCCCGAATCCGACGGTGAAAGATTAAAATCATTGGTAAAAAAACACATTGAAAAAGAAGGTTTTTTTATTACCGATTCCGTACCCACGCAAAAAGAACGTATGGCAAATGACAAAATCACAAGAGTCATGGAAGGTCCGGTCACGGATGCATTCCGGACCGACCTAGACAATCCCTACGGAAATTTTTTAGTCAATACACTAAAAGAAAAAATGAAAGACGACGTAGTGCAAATAAGGATTATGGGCGGTACCGTACCTATTGCACCCTTTATCAATGAATTGAAAATCCCTGCTTTTATCGTCCCAATGGTCAACCCGGATAACAATCAACATAGTCCCAACGAGAATCTAAGAATTGGGCAGATTGCCTATGGAATAGAAGTATTCTATGCGATTTTATCCTCAAAGATGGAATAACCCATTCTCATATCGGACTAATTGAATTGGTAAGTCCTACCTATCGATTTTATCTTTATTCTATCCAATTGTTCACAAACTAAAGAATATCCCAAAAGTATCACAGGAAGTTTATGAATACGTGACCTTCCTGTTATCTACTATTTTTTCATTTGTTCTAAACCTTTAAAAACAGAACTATGAAAAGAAACGATCTCTTATCAATTTTAATGCTTTTGCTCTTAATGGCGAGCTGTACCGATGAAAACGACTCCGTAACGGAAACAACGGTTCCGGTATCTGGAGACATCGCCGGCGGGCCCTTTATGTTTTGCGTGGACGGCGTTGCCGATATGGTATCGGGAATTACACTGGACAGCTCGGACAGCGAAGGCGCAAACAGCACCTGGGTAGTAACCGATGCCGAGAAGAATATATTAGGATTACCTCCTACTTTGGAAGCCTTGGAAGGAGTAAACTTTGATGATGCCGGAGAAGGTGTTTGCCTAATTTGGTATTTACGTTTTGAAGACGTTCTCGAAGGCGCCGAATTAGGGCTTAATGCGAACGATTTAAGCGGGGAGTTTGACCTCTCCAATTCCATAGAAGTAGTACGGAACGGAACGGCGGCAGGTGAAATTTTAGGAGGCCCTTATGAATTTACGGTTGATGGAGAACCAGATTTTGTGACAGAACTTTTCATTAATACGGATAATGCCAAAGGAACCAATAGTATATGGGTCATTACAGATGACCAATTGAATATTCTTGGTTTACCACCAACTTTGGATG
>CAJQMW010000483.1 GCA_905479535.1 uncultured Maribacter sp.
TTTTGAGCTGGTGCTGGGAGGTGTATTGTACCATGTGCAAAGTATTTGTACAAAAATACAAAATAATCTGCATTTAAATACGCTCAAATTCAATTTAATTTGCTGAAATTTAATGGGTTACCCTAGTATGAGGATACCCTAATTACAATGAGGTATGACGCTCTAGGGTGGTTCACTATTTTTTCTCCTCGTTCAAATTGTACATTCATTAGCAACTTGGAAATTATATGTCAAAGCGGGCAGAAAGGCTTGGGAGTCTCTTGTGCCCATATATAATGCGATTATCCTGATGAGGATTATAAACCGGTCCAAATGGTGGGTCGTTCTGTTTTTCCTTCCTATAATCAACCTAATTAGGGCTTACTCAAAAAGTAAAACCCGATTTTTGTGCCAGGACGGACAGGTTCAGAACGAACAGGGTCGCCCCGATCCATGATTCGGACGTCTCCCTTAGTTTCGCCCTGATCTGGTTGAGCGAGAGGACCTGTTCGGCGTTGCCGATGCGCCCCTCGATCGCGTTCCTGTCGGCATATTCCTCCCTTTCCCCTGCCTTCTGCCGCCTTGTCTTTTCCACGGGCCGTCCCTTGGAGGTCGCCGTCAGGCGTATGCCCTTCTCCGGGCACCATTTCCGTTTCTCGTTGGTGGCGTAGATCTTGTCGGCCTGGATCAGCCCGGGCCAGTGTCCGAACAGTGCCCTGTAGGCCTTGGCCTGTCCCTTCAGGTCGCCCGATTCGTTGTAGGTGTCCCAGCTGAGGGTATCGGCGGCCATGTGGCCCTCGAAGAGCGAGAGGCCGAGCTTGGCCCCGAACTCCACGGCCCTGCCCTGCTTGCCCCTGACGATCGGCCTTACGTGCGGCTGCGACGGGGAGACTATACGGTGCCCCACGGTGTTGGTACGGTTGTCGTACATGTACCCCCGAAGCCTCGGGGCTGGCGGACCACCTCGTGGGCGACCCACGGCCGCTTCAGGTATTTCAAGGGCAGGGGGAAGTCCGTTGCCCCGGTCATTTCCGCCATGCCCTCGATGTCCCCAGGTTGCGTTCCACGGCGTTGAGCTGGTAGCGCACCCCTTGCGGATGTAGGCCTTGCGTTTTTTCTTCTTCTCGCCGATCGAGTCCAAGGTCTTGGTGTCGCTCAGCCCGAGCTTGTGCTTTACGATGATGGCCCCGATCACGTGGCGGGGGTCTACCGTGCCGGCGCCCATGTGGGCGGAGAGTTCGCGGCAGTAGAGGGCGGCCATTTCGTCCCACGGCAACAGCTTGCCGAGGCGGATCCAACGGTTGTCCGGGTCGAGCCTGAGCTCGTAATGTTCGTCGAATTCCGTAATTTTGGCTGGTCGGCGGATGTGTAGCGCACCATGTGCAGGGATATTTTTATAAATGTATGGATAACCCTGCATTAAAACAAGAAAAAATCGCTCGGAAATACCGAATTTATTGACATCGGCCTTTTTTGAGCAAGCCCTAATTATAGTGGTTTACTTAAGGGAAAAGATAGATTAGAGAAAAGGCTATTTACTCGGTCTGAATATCATTCATATTTAGAAGTACAACCTTTCCATATTGTTTTAATGAGTTCATGTCAAACTGATTGGCATCACCATAAATAGTGATTACAGCAGGCTTACCTTTTATATTATCTTCATAAAACGAGACAATGTCTTCAAAAATAAGTTCTGGGTATTTTTTATAATTCAGTTGATTTGGATCTTCCTTATATCCTGTTTTCAAAAAGCGATCTACAGCAACAGATAGTTTCCGAAAACCTGGTTTACTTGAAGCGGATTCAAGCAAAAGGCCATTTTTAAGAAGTGCTAAACGTTTTTCGTATATAGGCATGTCATTAATCAATCCCATTACGACAGAAACCGCATCCGTAGTTTTATCTGCCTGTGAGCCTGTAAAAAGTACAAGCCTTCCCTTTTTTTTAGGTTCATATATTGGGTCGATATAATTGCCGCCAGTGGCATAGGCCAAGGAACGAAATTCACGAACCTCTTGAAAGACTAATCCTGAAAGGCCGTTCGTATAGTAAGCATTAAAAGCCTCTTTCTTATGGTCGTCAGCAGGGTTTAAGGCTGTACCATTCACAATATAATAAACATAACTCTGAATGGCCTTTTTATCATTAACTAAATATATAGTAGTCTCGGAAATGTTTCTGGCTTCCATAAATGTATGGCTATCTATTTCGTTTTTCTTGAACATGGGTTTTGTCTTGAGTAAACCCAAGGAAGCCTCCTCTGTATTCTTTCCAACATAACTAATGCTATTAAAACCATTGGCAAGTAGGAAATTCAGTTTTAATTTAAGTTTTTCGGGGTCAAGTTTTTTAAGTTCTTTAGCGGGGGTTCTTCTTAGATAACTGGACTTTTCTCCGAAAAGACCATATGAATATAATATTCTACCAGCACTTGAGGGATTATTTTTGTTAAGTCTATTAGTTGTTTTTCGCTGGTTATAAATGTAAGATATGGTCTTTTCTGACGGATTGAAAGAGGTTAACAGATGCTCTAATAATACTACCGACTCTTCGAAATTTTTATCAATACCTGTAAGCGAAATGTTAAAAGAAGTATACCCAGAACTAAAACTGTAAGTAGCTCCAAGACTAGCAAATTTCTTTTTGAGTGCATTAATGGAATACTCATTTGTACCAGTATTATTCAAAGCTTCCGCTAAAACGGGATAGAGTGGGTCTTTATTCAGTCCTACGGCTATGTTCAGTTCTAAGGTGAAAATATCATTCAGAGGATTGCTAGTGTAATACATGTAGTCATCCACTCGCTTTACATCGGTATCCAATTCTATAAAACTCGGCTTTAATTCCTGCTCTGGCAGTTGCCCAAATTTTTTGGAGTATCCAGAAGTCTTTTCCGTCCTTGCGGTTATTGGCTTATACTGTGGTTTCTTTAACTTTATTCTCTTCGGAAAACCGGTTCTTGATTGCATTGTAAAATAGTCTTCTCCATAGTATTTGCCCGCCACACGTTGCAATTTCTCTTTGGTAATGTTTTGAACTTTTTCTGGATAAGAAAATAGGTTTTGATAGTCGGTGTCATAAATAAAACTGAGTCCTAAGTATCTTCCCCGTGTTCCTAGCTCTTCTAGAGATTGATTGAAATTACGGTAAATGCCATTTTTTATAGATTGAAAATAATCATCTTCAAAATCACCATCTGCAATTGACTGAAAACCGCTCTTGATTACTTTTTCAAAATGGTTCAGGCTTTTCCCGAAAATTTTGGGAACATAAAAAATAAAGGTCGAACCATCTTCTTCCATAAAATCTTGAAAAGCACCTGCATAGAGCACCTTGTTGTCTAAGCTTAATTGATCTATGAAACCAGTTTGATCACTATTTGACATCATTTCACCGATAACAGCAAGTTCGGGGTGGTCAGGGTGAATTCGGGGGACCAGTTTATACCCCATAAATCCCGCCTTAATTGGAGTAATACGCACCTTTTCTAAATTCCTTCCATTGAAACTATTAGGTTCATAGGTTTTAAATTCCGGTACTGCACCGCTTTCTAGCTTCCCAAATGTTTCTTCAATCATGGGTTTTACCGAAGCTGTATCAAAATTTCCGCAAAGTACCAGAGCCATATTGTTAGCTACATAGTAATCTTGAAAAAATTGATACATTTTAGAAAGTGAAGGGTTTTTCAAATGGTCTACACTACCTAGAACTGTTCGTGTACTATAAGGGTGATCTCCATAGATATAAGAGTTGAATTTTTCCGTTACCCTGCGCTCCATATCATCACCCGCTCTATTTTTTTCTTCGTATACAGCTTCCAATTCGCTTTGAAAAAGTCTAAACACTGGTTTTTGGAAACGATGAGCATATATATCCAACCACTTTGGAAGCTGATTTGCAGGAAAATAGTTGTAATAATTGGTGTAATCATTACTAGTACTTGCATTGACCCCAGTACTCCCAATAGATTTTATTAATCTGTCGAATTCATTAGGTATAGCAAATTCAGAAGCTTTATTTTCTTGCTCATTTATTTTTTTTTGAATGTTGATTTTGTTTGACTCATTGGTTTCAGAAGCCAGTTCTTCATAAAATTCCTTAATTTTTTCTAAGTGAGGTTTCTCTAATTCAAAAGCTTGAGTACCGAGTTCTTCTGTTCCCTTAAATAACATATGTTCCAAATAATGGGCAATTCCTGTGGCGTCTGCAGGATCGTTTTTGCCACCGGCATTTACCCAGACCGAACCATAAATGTTAGTGGCACATGAATCCTCATTGAGATAAACTTTAAGGCCATTTTTTAGCTGGTATGTTTCAATTTTTAGAGGTGTTTTTTGTGCGACAGAAATATGGCCGCCTACATAAAATGGGGCTATTATAAATACTGAAATATAGTTCTTCTTCATAAAAGTGTCCTTTACAGTTTATTGCTGGTTACGATTTACTTTAGAAAAGTGAAGTCATTTGAACCTTTGTAACAGTTAGTTGATTGAGGTTGTAATTTAGCGATAAGTGTCAAGGCCTCCAAAACGTTCATGCCGTTTTTGATGGTGGTATCTATTACCGTAGGTATCTTGGCGAAGTTCTGTGCCGGTGTCTCGGTTTTGAACTGCCCCGATATTTTCTGTTTGACCTTCACATTTCGAATGGCGCGTTCCGAGGCATTGTTGTCCGGGCGGACTTTCCAACAATCTTTCGGGTCGCTGTACGATTCCGGCCCTTTCCGTGTTCCCTTTTTCAACAGGGCGGTCTTTGTCAGACCCCATGGCGGTGGGCAGCAATATCTTGAAACCATTGCCCCACTTTGCATTCTTGTATTTCTCGTTAAGGCAGTTCAAATGCCTTAGCAAATGGGGAGGCATGTTTGATAGTGTCTTGCCGTGGTTCCCACTTTTGAGCTTATAGGGCACGGTGTTGACGATCTCCGCAATGGGCGCCCTAGGGCTCGGGCCGTGCACGGGCATTGACAGATATGGGACTATTTCGGTCATTATACTATCTTTGTCTAGGGCCTGTTGACACCAAACGAAAACCATGGGTTTTTTTGATGATTTTTTCGGATTTCGAGGCGATTTTGGATAAACATAACGGGCTACGTGGCCAAAAATCAACACTGAAATCTAGAAAAAAGGGCGGAAAAGCCACTTTTGGGCTTAGTGTTAAAAGGCCTTAATCTTTACCTATCTCAGGAATAATCAATTTATCAA
>CAJQMW010000484.1 GCA_905479535.1 uncultured Maribacter sp.
CAGGTACCATTATTGGATAATATCATTTAATGTTATAAGAGCAACCTAATCAGTTGCTCTTTTTTGGTTTTATAGGGCAAGTATGGCGTGGGGTCAAAGAGGATGTTCTCACCATACAAAAGGTTTTTTCTAAAGGATATAGAAGGCGACTCTTTGGTCTGAATTACACAAAACAGGTTGTACACCACAATATTCGCTACGTATACCACAAATAATATATTGTAAGAAAAATACTACATATATTTGAATTGTAATTAATTGTGAACCCCAAATCACACCATAATAAAGAGATGAAATACGTAACATTAGTACAAACCAAATACGGACAGCAAGAAGTACAGGTTGAAGCCCCAAAAGTTGACCTGAACCTTTTAATATTCCAATGTATGGCATCTTTAAGAAGCCTAATTAATGCATAACCTACTAGCCAATGAAGACCTACTTAAATCTCCGTAATGTATCCTTGGTAATATTGACCTGTACGGTCCTAAACTCTTGCTCCAAGGATACCGATTTGCTGTCCGAGTATGTCATTAGGGATGTCAAAAAAATTGAAGTGTTGTCTTTTCAAATAGCACCAATGATAAAGCCACTACCGACCAAGAGGTCAGTTTAGAGTCATATTAAAAGATGATTTTACCGAGAAGGAACATAATACCTTAGAAAACCCACTGCGCCATAAAAAATAGTACTATGAAACATCAATTTGACCAAGAAACAGAAATACAAGTTTACAGAAATGATTTTTTAGCTGGGTTACTCTTTTTGACCAAAAAACTCCTTATGCTTTAAAGTTTAGTCTGATTCCTCGATGGCTCTGCCTCGAGGTTCCCGTTTAACCTCCCCCTGGGGGAGGTCGGAATGGCATTCTCCCAATTCCGGGTGGGGTAAAATATAAAATTTCAAGAAATTTTTTATTGCCCAAATCTTAACAAAAGCGACTCACCTACAAGTCGCTTTTTTTACGCCGTATTGAAACCGGTGGGCAAATCCTTCAATAATCATTTTGAATTAGTAGCGACAGAATTTATTTAATTGGTTTTATACGCTTACGTCTTAAAAAGCTTTTTATTTTACTAGCTTTAACCAGCTAAAAAATACATATGAGAACCACACTAACTAGATTTTTACTGCTATTTACCATCGTCTTGTTCATATCCTCCTGCAAGAGGACCAATAAGGTGGCCAAACAGGAGATTTCCGAGACCTACGTTGCCGACAATTATACCAAGAAAGAAGTAGATGTAGCAATGCGGGATGGAGCAACGCTGCATACCACAATCTATTCACCAAAGAATACTTCAAAAAAATATCCTATCCTCATGCAGCGAACACCCTATAGCTCCCGACCTTATGGAGAGGGTAATTTTAAGGAACAGATCGGTCCCAATATCCATTTAATGCAAGAAGGAAATATCGTGGTGTATCAAGATGTGCGGGGCAGATGGTTGAGCGAGGGTCATTATGAAAATATGCGCACGTACATTCCCAACAAAACTTCGGACCAAGATGTGGATGAAAGCTCGGATACCTATGACACCATAGAGTGGTTGGTGAACAATGTGGAAAATAATAATGGCAAGGTGGGGGTATGGGGTATTTCTTACCCAGGCTACTATGCCACCTACGCTACTATTGATGCGCATCCGGCTTTAAAGGCGTCATCGCCACAGGCCTGTATTGGGGATTTCTTTTTTGATGATTTTCATCATAACGGTGCTTATTTACTGAGCTATTTTAGGGCGACTTCCCTTTTTGGAACGCCAAGACCCAATGGTGACCAACCTATTGATACGGCTTGGTACACGTTGCCGGATATTCAGACCGAAGATCAATACCAGTTCTTTTTGGATCAGGGACCTTTGAAGAATCTAAACTCGTTTTTTGAGTATGAAACGGCAGATACCCCGCGAATGGCCGTTGAGGGAAAGACCGACGATTTCTTTTGGAACGAACTTATAGAACACCCCAATTATGACGAATTGTGGCAAAGCCGTGGGTTGATTCAGCATCTGGATAAATCAAAATCGCACGTGGCCACCATGATTGTTGGGGGTTGGTTTGATGCGGAAGATTTATACGGACCTTTAGAAACTTATAAAAAAATTGAAAAGAACACTGATGGTTACAATACCATAGTTTTCGGGCCATGGGACCATGGTCGTTGGGCAAGGCGTAATGGTAGGAATCTAGTAGGGAACTACTATTTTGGGGATTCTATCTCAGAATTTTTTCAAGAAAAAATAGAAACCAAGTTCTTCAATCACTTTCTAAAGGGTGATGGTGATGCCAACACCGGACTTCCAGAGGCCTATATGTATGACTCCGGTCGTAAGGAGTGGAAGGAATATGATGCATGGCCACCTAAAGGGGTAAAAACAAAGGAATTGTTTCTGTCCGAAAATCAAGAATTAACTGTGGAACCCAAAGGCACAACAGGCATCCAATTTATGAGTGATGTCAAAAAGCCCGTTCCCTATTCGGAGGATATCAAATCGGTTTTTACACCGCGTAAATATATGACGGACGACCAGCGTTTTGCGGCCCGCCGTTCGGATGTATTGGTATTTGAAACGGATGTGATGGACGAGGATTTGACCTTAGCCGGTGATATTCTGGCAAAACTGAATGTGGCCACCACGGGAACTGCGGCAGATTGGATCGTGAAAATTATCGATGTACATCCTGCGGATACGGAAACGAATGAAGAAATGCAGGACCACTTGAAAATGAGCAATTACCATTTAATGGTACGTAGCGAGGTATTGCGTGGCCGATTCCGGAATAGCTTCTCTAATCCAGAGCCTTTTGTACCGAATCAGAAAACGGACGTAACAATAAAACTACAAGATGTTTTCCATACGATAAAAAAAGGCCATAAACTTCAAGTGCATGTACAAAGCACTTGGTTTCCGCTTATAGATTTAAATCCCCAGACCTATGTCGAGAATATCTTTAAGGCGGACGAGGCCGATTTTAAAACCCAGACCCATACGGTTTTTACCGATTCTAGTTTGGAATTTTCGGTGCTGGAATAGAAAAAATGAAAAGGAATCTAATAAGTAGAATATAAATAATAACCATATTGAATTGTTAGCTTTCATTATGATTAACGTAACAAACTTCAAAACTGAAAAATATGAAAAATACCCTTCTCCTCACTCTTATTATAGTTTCTTTTTTAGCTAATTCCTGTTCCCAAACAAAAAATATTGAAACTCAAATTGCATGGGATACTTGGGGTGTTCCCCATATTACCGCAAATACTACTGAAGATTTATTCTTCGCTCAAGGTTGGGCCCAAATGCATAATCATGCCAACCTTATTTTGGAACTTTATGGAAGCTCTAGAGGTAAGGGAGCGGAATATTGGGGACAAGAGAAATTCGAGAATGACTTGCTCATACACACACTGGGTTTTGATCAATTGGCCGATGATTGGGTAAAAAGCCAGGACCCTGAAATTAAAACTATCTATAGCTCTTTTATAAATGGTATGAATGCTTATGCAACAGCACATCCTGAGGCTATTGATGACAAAAATAAAATAGTGCTACCTCTAACTACCAAGGACATGAATATGCATAGTATGTATGTGATTTTCACTCGTTTTATCGCTGGAAATGATTTGGGACGTGTACAGCAATGGCCAGACATGGGTTCTAACACCTATGCAATTGCACCTAAGCGCTCAGCTTCAGGTAATGCGATGTTAGTTCAAAACCCACATCTGCCTTGGTGGCAAGAATTTTTATTCTTTGAGTCGCATTTAAATTTAAATGGAAAAAACATGTACGGTTCAACGCTCGTTGGTTTCCCGGGTATTGCAATCGGTTTTAATGAAAACCTAGGCTGGAGTCATACGGATAACACCATTGACAACGCAGATACCTACGAATTAGAACTGAAAGACGGTGGCTATGTTTTGGATGGCGAACGAAAAGATTTTGAAACGTCTTCAAAAATCATCAAAATAAAGCAAGAAGATGGTACCCTTCTAGACAAAGAAATTCCACTAATGAAAACGGTTCATGGCCCGGTGGTCAATAAAACCGAAGACAAAGTCTTGGCCTTAAGGATGGTTGGCTTAGATAGACCGAATATGTTTTTACAATGGTGGCGTATGATAAACAGTGCTAATTTCAATGAATTTGAGGACGCTTTAAAAATGGCGCAAATCCCTTTTTGGAATGTCATGTACGCAGATAAACAAGGAGAGATTTTCTATTTGTTCAATGGCTTGGTTCCAAAACGAAGTTCTGGTGACTGGGATTATTGGGATCGTGTCATTCCGGGCGGAAAATCTGGAGATATATGGACAGAAGTACATGCCTATGAAGACTTGCCCAAAGTAAAGAACCCTGAAGGTGGGTGGCTTCAAAATGCCAACGACCCACCTTGGACAAGTACCATACCAATGACCTTGAACCCTGATGACTACGCTAGCTATATGGCTCCAAAATATATGCCATTCCGGCCACAACGTTCCGCTCGGATGCTTATGGAGGACGAATCTATATCTTTTGAAGAATTGGTAGATTATAAACTCTCCACACGCTTGGAATTTGCCGATAGAATTCTGGACGATTTATTTGCTGCCGTCGATGCTTCCGATTCAGAGAAGGCCAAACAAGCAAAAGTGGTGCTTGAAAATTGGGATAGAGAAGCGGATGCTGATAGTAGAGGCATGCTTTTATTTTACAATTGGGCCAACAAGTTCAACCTGTGGAACAGCTCCAATTACACAAAACAATGGAGTTTTGATGCTCCAAATTCTACACCAGATGGTATCGCTGATCCCAAAAGAGCTGTACAGTTACTAGAAGAAGCCGCTTTAGAAATCGAAACTAAGTTTGGCAGTTTAGCTATTCGCTGGGGTGATTATTACAGAATAAGCTATAATGGTAAAAATTTACCCGCAAATGGCATTGATGGGTCTATGGGCGTTTTTCGTGTGGCCTGGCCGGGCGGAGCTGATGATAAAAATATGTTCGTGGGTGGTGGCGATTCCTGGGTCGGTGTAATTGAGTTCGGTGATGTAGTAAAAGCAAAAGTCTTATTGTCCTATGGTAATGCGACTCAAAAAAATTCTCCTCATAACGGAGATCAATTAGATTTATTCTCTAAAAAAGAATTGCGTGATGCTTGGTTTACACAAGCTGAAGTTGAATC
>CAJQMW010000485.1 GCA_905479535.1 uncultured Maribacter sp.
TCTTTCGAGTTTGTTAAATTGGTGGGTATCGCCTTTTTCATCGCAGCACCGGTCGCTTGGTTTTTTATGCACTATTGGCTGGAAGATTTTGCATATCGGATAACCATTCAATGGTGGATGTTCGCCCTTGCAGGTTTCTCGGCAGTGCTTATAGCCCTTTTGACCGTAAGCTTTCACGCGATTAAAGCCGCAGTTGTGAACCCCGTCAAAAGCCTACGAACGGAATAAACGTCAATTAAAAACGAGAACCATGTTTAAAAATCATCTAAAAATCGCTTGGCGAAATCTGATAAAGCATAAGGGCTATTCATTGCTGAACATAACCGGTCTGGCCGTGGGTGTAGCCGCGGTTATTTTGGTATTTGTATATGCTCTGGATGAAACTAGCTACGACACCGTACATTCCCAACATGAATTGGTTTTCGGCATGGGAGAGGAATTCACTACCGAAGAAGGTGAAAAATACAAGATTCCCGCCGCTCCAAGCGGATGGGGTAATTTGCTTAAGGAACAAGTTCCGGGAGTAGTCGAAACACTACGTGTCTTCGGTCCCGGCTACCCCCATTCCATTAGAAACCCAGAGGATAATAAAACCATACTTACACAGGACAGCGAGATTTTTTTGGTCGATGGTTCGTTCGGAAAAGTTTTACATTTTCCCCTTTTGTACGGAAATGTTGATCAGGTGTTGTCAGAACCTAATGGTATCGTACTTTCCGAAAAAGCCGCTGAACGCCTCTTCGGGTCCATTGATGTTGTGGGCCGTACGCTGGAAATAAAGAATATTTTTATTGCAGAGGAATACGCGGGTCTGAAAGTGACGGGGGTAATTAAAAACTATCCCAACAATTCCCATATAAGGCCTGACTATTTGCTTTCCATGAAATTCTTGAATACATCCCCTACTTTTCAAGAACTTATCGGAATGCCCATCGATCAATACCTATCCAATTTAGACGGAGCTCAAATGGCAACCTATATTAAGCTGGCGGAAGGGGCGGACATTAGGAAGATAGAAACCAATTTTGAGCGTGTTATTGCCGATAACCTTCAGGAAAAGGCCAAACAGCATAATCCCGTTTTTAGGAATATTACGGATTTTCATTTTGACGAATTTGCCGATTGGTCGTGGTGGGATAGTACTGCGGACTTTGATTATATCATAGTATTCAGTTGGATCGGACTTATTATTTTGCTGATTGCCTCCATAAATTATATGAATCTAGCAACGGCCAGGTCGTTAAAAAGATCTAAGGAGGTAGGACTTAAAAAATCCTTGGGATGTAGCCGGAAAAACTTAATGGTTCAGTTTTTTCAGGAATCCTTTCTAACCTCGCTCATTGCTTTGATGTTTGCCCTTGTTTTAATCGGTTTGGCATTGCCTACATTTAATGTGCTGGCCGACAAGCATTTCACGATAACTACATTTTTTAGAAAAGAAGTCCTTCTGGGCCTGCTATTGATTTGGCTTGCAGTAGCTTTTATAGCCGGGAGCTATCCGGCGATTTTCCTGTCGGGATTTAGACCAATCGAAGTACTCAATGGTAAGCTTATTATGGGGAAAGGGCCTACGCTCTTTCGAAAAACCCTGGTCGTTGTACAATTGACCGTTTCGGTATTGCTGATAATCAGCACGGGCGTAATACTACGGCAAATGAATATGATGCAGAGCACAAAACTGTATGCAGAGGCGGATCAGGTGGTGTCCATTCGTTACGGGGGCAGCATTGCCCCGATAGAAAGGTATAACAGCCTTAAAAATGAAATATTGAACGATCCGGACATTACCGATGTTACTTTATCGGTCCATCTTCCCCAACGGTGGGGGCCTTGGGTAACATCCTATTCCGTACCAACGGTAAGTGGCGAACAGGAACATCAATGGAACCAACTTCCCGGAGATTATGATTTCCCGAAGGTATTCGATTTGGAATTTATTGCGGGAAGAAGCTTTAAGACGGGAAATAGTGCGGATTCTACCAATGTTATCCTAAACGAGGCCGCGGCCCGAAATCTCAATAAAACACCCAATGAAATTATAGGTACTTCGTTAGTTGACCTTAACACCAAAGAAAGTGGTACCATAATCGGGGTGGTAAAGGATTTTCCTTATGAATCCATTCATGCCAACATCAAGCCCATGGCAATTCTCGGAAAACCTAATGCCGAAGATCAAATTCTATATGCAAAGGTTCCGGCGGATAAATTGCAGGAAAAATTGGCCATGCTAGAAAGCAAATGGGAAATGGTACTACCGGGGGTAGGGTTTGATTATTGGTTTTTAAGTGACGAGTTCGGGCGCATGTACCATACCGAACAAAAAATGGCCAATCTCGTACAGTTTTTTTCCATTCTGGCCTTGTTTATAGCATGTTTGGGCCTCTATGGGCTTTCCTCATTCATGTCAGAGCAAAAAACCAAGGAAATTGGGGTGCGAAAAATACTGGGTGCCACCGTTCCCAATATTTTGCTTCCATCGGCACAAATTCATTCTGATTTTGAGCAAATGTGTAAAACCCAGTAAATAAACAAAGAAGTAAGTTCAGCTTCGCTAT
>CAJQMW010000486.1 GCA_905479535.1 uncultured Maribacter sp.
TGGCGATTTTAAGGATGGAAAATTAAGGGTTTTAATCGCCACGGACATTGCAGCCAGGGGCATTGATGTTGAGGAACTTTCCCTTGTAATCAATTACGACCTGCCCAACATTTCAGAAACATATGTGCACCGTATTGGAAGAACGGGGCGGGCGGATGCGAGTGGAATCGCACTTTCCTTCTGCGACAAGGATGAGCGAGCCTATTTACGGGATATAGAAAAACTAATTAAGCAAGAAGTACCTAGAATGCCCGAGCATCAATTTGTGGATGATGATTCCGAACAGGAAGAAACGGAACAAAGACCTCCAAGAACAAAAACCCGTTCTGGCAACAGAAATAGAAATAATAACAAGTCTAGAAATTCCAACTACAAGGGCAACCGGAATCAGAATAAAAACCGACCTCAACGTCGAAACAATTCTCAAAAGAGCGAGTAGCTTTCATTCTAAATTCCATTTATATTTGACCAATTTAATTTGTGTCTGAATGCAAAAACAATTGGTCATCTATGGTAGCGGTCGCCACACCGTTCCTTTTTTAAAATATATGGCGAAGGCTACTGGCAAAGAAAATCCGAACATATGTTTCATTCCCACTGCCAGTGGCGAAAATGAGGAATACATAGCATCTTTTTATAGTGTTTGTTCCCAATTGAATGTTACGCCATATGTACTATCCGTTTGGATCAACTCTTACGACCAAAAAGAAACCTTTGAAGAAATAATCTTCAAAATGGACGCCATTATTGTTGGGGGTGGCAACACCTTGAACATGTTGGCCATTTGGAAAGCCCAAAGAATAGACGTTGCGCTCAAAAAAGCTTATAATAACGGTGTCGTAATGGGTGGCGGCAGTGCTGGCTCGCTTTGTTGGTTCAATGGCGGTACTACCGATTCCAGACCAAAAGAGCTCAGCATTGTAGAAGGAATGCGTTTTATCGACAAGAGCCATTGTCCGCATTATAATTCCGAGCCATTCCGAAGACCTTTATATCATGACAATATACGTTCGGGTAAACTAACGGACGGTTATGCCTGTGATGATCGGTCGGCTATTCATTTTGTGAATGGCGAAGTTTTTAAATCGCTCTCTTTGGATGCGGACAATCACAGCTACTACGTGTTCGAGAAAAATGGAATAATTACGGAGGAAAAACTACCAAGCATCCTACTTACGTGATTCAAGATCTTTGAATAGATTCTAACGCATCAGGTCATAACATATCAAGAATTATCGTATCTTTAAGAAGTTCGAAATTGGCAGTACCTTCCCCCAAAACATTGTGTGAATACCAAAATTATACTGTTAGTTTCCTTTGATTTCGAATGTATTTTGACAAACTAGAATTATCGCCAACCAATTAAATTAAAATCAATGAAAAACCCGAACAAAAATTGGTCTAAGAAAGAACTTAAAGTTTATCTTCTACTACTGTGTGCCCAAACTGATTCTGTTCAAACCCAAGAGGAAATAGACCTCATAAGAAGAAAAACGGATAGTGCAACTTTTGAATCTGTCTATCAAGAATTTCAAAAAGATGACGAGGATACGGGTATTCAAAAAATAGAAGCTGCTGTTGGCAAACTCCAATTTAGTCAAATGGAGCTGGCTGAGTTAAAGAAGGAAATCCATCAATTGTTCCGTTCAGATAATAAATTCTCTGCTTCAGAAAGGTATTTAGATAGAATACTTGATAATATCGTCTATTGAGGATGTACTAAATTCCTATGACTTATTTCGCTCACACCAATTGAGCCTATCTTAACCTTGTCAATTTTCAAAAAAATCAGTTTAAATGAAACTACTTTTACAGCTTACCATATTACTATGTATTTCTTGGACGTATGCCCAGTCCGATGCCGAAAAAACGGAAGAAACCGTGGATAAGGATAAAATTGAAGGACATATATACTTTCTAGCGGACGACCTTTTAAAAGGTCGTGCAACGGGAACCCCGGAATTAAAGATTTCAGCTGCGTACCTCGCCAATACGCTACGGAGTTATGGCATACGGCCTAATCCGAAAACAGGTGATTACTACCAAAAAGTTGAATTGTTTCGTTCCTTTCTAGAGGAAGACATTAATCTTTCACTCAATGGCATCACTTTTCCGGAAGTGGTGGCATTTGATATCAATGCCATAGCTAGTGAAGAAGGGGCACTATATCTTGATTATGGCCTAGAATCCGATTATAAAGGTAAAAATGCACAAGATAAACTAGTTATAGTGAAAGCCGGTACACCAGATGCACAGGAATTAA
This sequence comes from uncultured Maribacter sp., assembly GCA_905479535.1. Lineage (GTDB taxonomy): Bacteria > Bacteroidota > Bacteroidia > Flavobacteriales > Flavobacteriaceae > Maribacter. The sequence continues at coordinate 2,264 of CAJQMW010000486.1, forward strand.
GACCTGCGCTTAGAAGTAGGGCTAAAAAAAGGGAACTGGCCATAGAAAATGGAGCAAAGGGGTTAATTGAAATTGGTGCTTTTGATGAAGCCATATGGCCACTTTTTAAACATGCATTTGAAGAACGCGTAAGTCTTTCCAAAGGTGAGGAAGAACCCTTACCGCTATACATTTGGGCACAAACTAGTAAAGAAGAATTAGCGAAACTAGGTAGGGAACCACTTAAAGTTACTGTAAAAAGCAACGGAATACAACAGGAAACCATACAGAGTCAGAATGTAATCGGGGTTTTAGAAGGGACAGACCCTAAATTAAAAGATGAGTACATCATCTACTCCGCACACTATGACCACATAGGTATAGGTCAACCAAATGCAGAAGGGGATAGTATTTATAACGGAGCGCGGGATAATGCCATTGGCACCACCGCGGTTTTGACGATGGCTGAAAACCTTGCAAAGTTTCCTACAAAACGTTCGGCCCTTTTTATCCTATTTACCGGAGAGGAAATGGGATTACTGGGAAGCCAATATTATGTTCAGAACCCTGTTATTCCACTTGATCAGATGGTTTATTGTTTTAATACCGATGGTGGTGGTTACAACAATACCAGTTTGGCTACTATTGCGGGGTTAAACCGCACCACGGCTAAGGATAAAATGATTGATGGCGCTAAAACTTTTGGACTAAAAGCCCTGGATATTGATGAAGTAGCTCCCGAAGAAGGCCTTTTTGACCGTAGTGATAACGTAAGCTTTGCCAAAGTGGGTATTCCTGCTCCAACCTATTCCACCGGTTTTGATGCGTTTGATGATGAAATAAACAAATACTACCATCAAGCTGCTGATGAGGCAGATAGTTTGGATTACGATTATTTGGTAAAGTTCTACCAGGGATACGTCCTATCCGGTAGGTCTATCGCCAATGACCCGGAAAGACCTTTTTGGATCAAAGGTGACAAGTATGAGCCAGCAGGAAATGCACTATATCAAAAAATGCCGGAAGTTCCTATGAAGAACTAGGGCCTGTTAACACTAAACGAAAACCATGGATTTTTTGATAATTTTTTCGGATTTCGAGGCGATTTTGGGTGAACATAGCGGGTTACGTGGCCAAAAATCAACACTGAAATCTAGAAAAAGGGCGAAAAAGCCACTTTTGGGCTTAGTGTTGACAGGTCCTGGATAAATTTCATTAATGGATTACCTCGCAAAAAGTAAGAAAATTAATCTTAATTGGGACCGGACTGGAGTATCGCTAACCAAAACACGACGAAATTGCAAGCCAGATGATTTAATTCGTGACAAAATGTTAATTTACGGTACATATCAGTATCCCCTATTGAGTATTTAAAAATTTGAGGTTAGCCATTTTTAAATTCCAATAACGATTAGAAAAACAAGTTTATTTGATCCCTACTTGTTGGAAAAACAAGAGTAAACCGCATACCAAATTGACTAAAAAAACAGAAGCCGAAGTTCTTAAAGTCTATAATATATGGCTCCATGCCTATTTAAATGGTGATATATCCACGTATAACAAGTATCTGGACAAGGACTATCATTTTATCGGTTCTACGGATAATGAAGAATTTTTAAACAAAAAAGAAACTACCAGATTCTTCGAGGCTACCGCAGACCAATTGGCCGGAAAATGTGATTTAAGAAAAGAGACCAAGATCATTGAAGAATTGCAGGGCCTGGTATTTATTACCCACTTGTTCGATGCATGGTTCTTAACGGAAACTGATTGGGTCTATTACGGGCGGTTCCGGTTCACGAATACCTTAAAAAAAAATAAGGAGGGCTGGCGCTTTATCTACCAACACTTCTCCACGACCGACTCTAAAACCGATGAAGGTGAAACTATTGGGTTTGATAAGGTAAATGCGGAAAATCTTGAACTAAAAGTTGCAATAAAGCGGCGCACGTTTGAGCTGGAACAAAAGAATCGTGAATTAGAAGTTGAAGGGGCACTAGATCGGATCCGTGCCGAAGCGGTGGCCATGAAAGCATCCTCGGATTTGCTGGACATCGTCGTGACCATGCGTAACGAGTTTATCAAACTGGGTCACGAAGCGCACTACTTCTGGCACATGATGTGGTTGCCAAAAACCTACGAAAAAGCCATGACCTCTGGCGATGGCAACAAAATTGGTTTTGTGATGAAGTTGCCAAGACATATCCATGGCGCCATTCCGCAATTGGCAAAATGGGAAAAAAGCAAGAAGCAAACTATAGTGTATGCAATGAACGTTGAAGCCGCTTTGGACTACGTCCATAAAATGGTGACACTTGGCGATTTTCAGAATATAGATCCTCAAGCACCCACCGAAGATGACATTAGGCATATTGGCGGTCTAACTTTTATCATGGCTAGAACTTCACATGGAGAAATTGGTTATAGTTTGCCGG
>CAJQMW010000487.1 GCA_905479535.1 uncultured Maribacter sp.
ATCGAGAAGCTGGCGTGTTCCAAACGGTTCTCGATACACTTCAGCTTTGGCGAAGCACTCGAAGTGACAATATGAAAAAACAATCGAAGGATTTATCCCTATTTTAGACAGGTGAAAATTTTCTATGTCTATATCCTAGAATGTTCAGATAGAACTTACTATACAGGAATAACATCTAATCTAGAGAAGCGTTTAGCGTCTCACGAGAGTGGCACCTATCCAAATAGTTATACCAAATCCCGGAGACCGTTGAAGCTCGTATAGTATTGTGATTTCACAGAAGCAGCTCTTGCTATAGACACGGAAAAACAAATTAAAAAATGGTCCAAGGCCAAGAAACTGGCATTAATTTCAGGTCAATTTGAAAAGTTGCCGAATCTTGCGAAAAAAAAGTTTAAATGATTTTTTGATACCTAGATGGTTCTCGATACACTTCGCTTAAGGCGAAGCACTCGAACTGACATTTTAAGAAGAATATAATGGGCAGGTATTTAATAATAAACACTTTTTTGTCACTTCGAGTGGTTTTTCCGACGCAGGAGAAAAATTGTATCGAGAAGCTGGCGTGTTCCAAACGGTTCTCGATACACTTCAGCTTTGGCGAAGCACTCGAAGTGACATTGTTTAAACAAAATGAATAAGTAGTTTCCTTTAAAAATCCTTAAAACTTAATTTGCGCCGATACTTTCTCCCCTTTCCTATCCACCACCACTTTAGTGGTATTCCCTTCCTCAAATACCGAAAGGGCACGCATGTAGCTCATCATGTCGGTTACTAAACTATCGCCCATCTGTATAACCACGTCACCTTTTTGGAGTCCGGCAGCATCGGCAGGCCTACCTTCGGTAACGCCATCTATCCGCATGCCTTTTCCATCATAAAGATAATCGGGCATGACGCCCAAGGCTACTTTGAATCGCGGAACGTCCTCGCTCTCGTTCTTAGTGGTGCGAAACGCAAGTTTGCCATCATCATCCAGCTCGGAAATGATTCGGATTATATAATCCTCAATCATTCGCATACCTTCGTAATTCAGTTTCTCCGAATCGTCGGAAGGTTTGTGGTAATCCGAATGCTGGCCCGTAAATAAGTGCAAAGCAGGTATATTCTGTAAATAAAAGGACGTATGGTCCGAGGGGCCTACGCCAGATTCGCTCAATACCAATTTAAAATCCGTATTGGTTGCATTTAGCACTTGGTTCCAAATACGGGCAGTGCCCGTTCCGCTTATGGACAAGGTATTAGCGTCCCGTAGCCTTCCCACCATATCCATATTCAACATATAGCTGGCCTTTGGCAAATCTATGGTCGGATTTTTTGTAAAGTAATTACTGCCCAGCAGTCCCATCTCCTCTCCGGAAAAAGCCATGAACAAATAATTGCTTCCCTTTAAAGTATCCTTTAGTCTTTCCGCTAATTGGAGTAGGATACCCACACCGCTGGCATTGTCATCGGCACCGTTATGAATGGCCTCACCATCTGTGTATAACGAACCCTCACCCCCCATGCCCAAATGGTCATAATGGGCGCCGATAATAACGGTTTTTTCGGCTTGGTTATCCAAATAGCCTATGACATTGGTTCCCGTAAGCGTACTGTGCCCATTTACATATTCAATTTGGGCATGTGGGTCCGTTTTGGGCTTAAAGGTGAACGTTTGGAAGTAGGTGCCTGCATTGCCCTTTGGAGCTAGCCCGATTCCTTCCATCCGTTCCTTGACGTAGGTCGCTGCTTTTAGCTCGTATTCGGTTCCTGTTTCCCGCCCTTGGAGACTATCACTTGCCAAATAGGCGACGTCTTCTTCTAGGGTGATTGCCTTTTGTTTTTCTGACTTACAGGATATAAATAGCGCAATAAGTATGTAAAAAACGGTTCTATTCATGATATTTGTTATTAGTAATACGAAGATAATACTTAAATGAACCCTGATGATTTTCAGGGTAGCTCAACTTTCCGATTTGAAGTCGTTAATCGATTTATAAATTGGAGTTTCATTAAAATAAGGATCTCATGAGAATTTTAATCTTTTTAGCCGTTCTATTTCTCTTCACAAATTGCAAGAACGACCCCAAGAAAAACACCTCCCCAAAGACCAAAAAAAAGGCTTCCCTGATGGCGGGCGCGGATACGTTGATTTATCCCGAGGAGAAGTATTTTAAATCGATTCGTCAAATTACCTTTGGTGGGGATAATGCGGAGGCCTATTGGAGTTGGGACGACCAACAGATGATTTTTCAATCGAACAATGCCGATTGGGCATGGAATGCGATCAAATGTTCTTAATGAACGTGGAGGAAAGTTTTCCGGACAGCATTCCTCCTATGGTGAGCACCGGTATGGGAAGGACCACCTGCGCTTACTTCTTGCCGGATAACAAGCATTTTGTCTACGGCTCTACCCATTTAGCGGATGCCGAATGCCCGGAAGCCCCTTTGCGCAAGAACGGAAATTATGTGTGGCCGGTCTATGATTCTTTTGACATTTTTGTGGCCGATCTAGAAGGAAATATTACCGCGCAATTAACAGATTTACCAGGTTACGATGCGGAAGCAACGGTTTCTCCCAAGGGGGATAAAATTGTTTTTACCTCCACCCGTAGTGGAGATTTGGAACTGTATACCATGAATCTTGACGGTTCCGATGTGCAGCAGATCACCAACGAGCTGGGTTATGACGGCGGTGCGTTTTTCTCCCCGGACGGTGCGAAACTGATTTTTAGGGCATCCCGGCCTAAAACTCCGGAAGCCATAAAAAAGTACAAAGACCTGCTGGCAGAAGGTTTGGTAGAACCTACGGAAATGGAGTTGTTCATTTGCAATGCCGATGGGTCCGAACTAAAGCAGTTGACCTTTTTAGGTAATGCCAATTGGAGCCCGTTCTTTCATCCGTCTGGAAAAAAGATATTGTTCTCCAGTAATTATGAGGCTGAAAAGGGTTTTCCTTTTAACCTCTATTTTATAGATATCGATGGGAAGAACCTTGAGCGGGTGACCCATGGTGAAACTTTTGATGCCTTCCCGGTATTTTCCAATGACGGTAAATACCTGGCTTTTTCCAGCAATCGGAATAACGGTGGTACGCGTGATACCAATTTGTTCATTGCCGAATGGCAAGAGTGAGAACGTACTTAAATCCTACTGCGCTCCTCTACGCGCTTTCTTTTTTGATTGTTCTTTATTCCGGTATTACCAAACTTATACCGAAACCCTAGGACTAGTAGCCTATTTTCACTTCTAAAGGAAGAAGTGTTATCCTGATTTAGATAACGCCGGGTATTGAACAAATTCCCCTGGTTAAAGATATCCTCAACCTCTAATGAAATACTCGCATTTTTGTTCCAGATTGTCTTTCTAAGGGCGAAACCTAGCTGATTGTAAGAATCCTGACGCGAATTGCCATTCACCGTAGGTGAGAAATACGTAAACGTTACATCGGCGAACAAGGATTTATCACTTAAAAAAGTAAAGCTGTTTGTGGCACGTATATGTCCCGTCCAGACATCGTTATTCAATTGTGCTTCTGATTCCAGATCGGTGAACATATTGTTTTCATAGAAATAACTGACCAAGAAAAAAGTATTCCAATAATCGGTTATTCCTTTGTTCATTGAAAAATCCACTCCATAGCTTCTGCTCAGACCCAAATTGGAACTTACAAAACGAAGAAGGTTGGCGTCATTATCCTGAAAAACTTGTTGTAGGTATTGATTTTTCCGTTCCCCAAAAAAAAACTCCAGATTATAGCTTTTATCAAAAGTATACCCTAAAGACATGTAGTTGCGGGTGGAGGGAAGCAAATTCGGATTGCCCTCCACGACCGAATTATTGGTCTGAAAATATTGAAAAGGGTTCAACCTATTGTAACGTGGTCTGGTAATCCTACGATAATAGTTTAGACCAAAACTATGCTTTGTACTTTGCGTATATCTCAAAGAAAACGACGGGAAAAACTCCAAATAGTTGTTTTCCGTGGCAACTTCCTCGGTATCCAAAAAGCCTATGGTTTTAGTATATTCCGCCCTTATGCCCATTTTTATTTGCCAATCCTTCCATACGCTATTGAAACTTATATAAGCTGCCGAAATCTCCTCATCGTAGGAAAAAATTCCTGCTTCGGTCGGATTTATTCCCGGTTGATTTCTATCAAAACCCTCTTGTGTAATCGTATTATCTGAATTGATGGATGCATAGCGCAAACCCGTTTCCAATTCGCCCGCGTTTCCCAAAGGCGTGCTATAATCCAATTGAATGCTGAACAATCCCGTTTGCTGCCCGGACTGAGTGGTGAAATCGTTCTCACCCGTAATAGCTCCTTCGGCATCAAAAAAATCGGTGTTCAACAGCTGGCCCCGGTCATATTCATAATTGGTATAGTGGGTGTTGAATGCTATTTCTGCCCCCTTTTTATCCAATTGATGGACCCAATCCAGATAGATGGAAGTATTGTAAAGGTCGTAATCTGAATCATTGGTCGTATCAAAGCTTGAAACCAAATCCCCGCTCCTATCGTTTATAAGCGTCTCAGAATCGTAAAACCGATTAACGGATGGGGTAAGAACATTTATTGTAGATAAACTAATGGTGTTCTTCTTATCAAGTTCAAAATCCAGGAAGGCGCTTACGTTATGCTGTTTTCTTCTGGTAACGGCACTTTGTTCGGCGGTCCAAATTTCATTGATCGCACTACCCTCGAAAAAATTAGCGATATCAGTATATCGGCTAAGCGTTTTTGCATTCCTAAAACTGTAATTCACGGAGAAATCTGTGCGCTTCCCTTTAAAAAAATGATCCGTGCCCAATGTATGCTTCGGAAAGACCCCTTGCGTATAACGGTTGTAAATAGAACCGTTATAACCAGCGATTAGATTTTTTTTCATTTTGATATCGATGAGAAGACCTCCCTCTGCACTGTATTTTGCAGGTGGGTTCGTTATCACCTCTATGGCCTCCACATTACCGGCAGAGCTTCCGGAAAGTAAGTTGATGATATCGCTTTGGGGAATGTTTACCAATCGCCCATTGATCATGATACCAATGTTAGAACTCCCTTTTATGGTCAATTCGTCCCTAATCACGACTACTCCTGGGGTGCGTTTTAATACGTTCCAAATATCACTTTCAGAGAGCGCAGTGTTCTCAATGTTAAAGACCAGACGGTCTACTTTCTGCTCGATCGTGGGTTTTTTATACGCAACGACGACCTCATCCAATTCTTGGACGTTTTCCAATATTACAAGTGGCCCAATATCGGTGTCCGCGGTAAGGATTAAAGAACGTACTTCCGATTCATTTTCTATAAAACTGGCGAATAAAAGGTAATTGCCTTGTGCTACATTTTCCAATTGGAAAAATCCCTTTTCGTTAGTGGCAGTGCCTTTGATGAGAACCGAGTCTGCGGTTTGCAACAGCACACTGGCAAATACCAGTGGTACTCCATTACCGTCCAATACGGTGCCTGATATCTTGTAATCTTGTGCCTTTGCGAGGGAAACAAAAAGCACAATAATTGAGAATAGTCTAAGTTCCCTCTTCATTCATAGTTGGTATGCGCTAAATATAAAAAAGAAAATCGGAATTATCCTACATCTTAAAATAGATTGCTGAAATTTAAAACGATATGCGTGCGGTAGTCTATTCAGAACGCAACCGGTCTCTTTCTATTTTATCTATGTCCCTTTGATTGTCCTCCAGTCTAAAGTTCCCAAAGTTATAGGTGAATCCGAAACGCACATATTGCGTTTCGGGAACGGCGAGATAATTATTGTCCTGATTTAAATACTTGGAGGTGACCCTGCTATTGGCCTTACCCAATATGTCGTTCGCCACTAGGCTCACAAGGGCCCTTCCGTTCCAAAAAGACTTTCGCAAGCCCAGGGTAAGGTTCGTGGTCTCATCTAAAATATAAGATCCTTGTAGAAATCCGGACAAATAGGTAAGCCCCAATTCCCCTTTAAACGTCCCGTCCTTGGAGAGGGTTAAATAATTGGTGACATCCACGTAAAATCCCTGAATCTCATTGACAGCGGAAAAGGCATTGCTCTCCAAGGCCAAAAAAGTTTCATCTTCATGGAAAATGGAAATGTAGCTATATAAATACCAATTGTTCGAAATAGATTTTCCGTAGTTGAAATCGAACCCGTAAGAGGTGCTTTCCAATACATTTTGGGTAACATCCCTTAAAACCAGATTTTCGTTGTCTTGAAAAGAGAGTGTGGAAATATATTGGCCATTATCACGATAATAGAAATCAAAGAAGAACTCTTGTTTCAGGGTATAGTTTAAATTGAAATTATTACTGAAGCTTGGAAGTAAATTAGGGTTGCCCTCATAAAAAATATTTTCATTTATGAACGTTCTAAACGGGTTTAAGTCCTCATATCTAGGCCGCGTTAGTTTTCTTGAATAGTCAAAAGCTAGACTATGGTTTTCGTTAATGTTGTGCAATAGGTATAACGAAGGGAACAATTCAAAATATTCCAGCTTATTGATGGTGGAAAGTGCTAGGGAAGTTCCCGAACTTTGCGTATGTTCTGTGCGTAGTCCAGTTTTTAGACTCCACTTTTCCCAATCCTTGGAAAGACTCAAGTAGCCCGCATATACATATTCATCGTATAGAAAATTATCGGATAGGTTGGGGTCTATGATTCTTCCGTTATTGGTGTCAAAATAATCCAGCTTACTTTTAGAATTAATAAAAGAACCCTTTAGGCCCGCTTCTACACTTACGGTTCCCAATAGATTGGTATAGTCCATTTGCGCCGTCATGATTTCTATATCCTGATTGGCGTCCGTAAAAAAATTGAAATCCCTGATGAAGGTCCCGTCCGGCTGAAAATAAGTTGAGCTTGCATCCTGGGTCCGATTTAAATCAAAGTGGGTATAATGACCATTTAGGGTTAGGCCTCCATTTTCTTTGAACCGATGCTTAAAAGTAAGGTCTCCAGAAATATTATTCTTGGCTTCATCCAAAAAGCTGGATGTAATAAAAGTTGAGTCCAATACTTCGGTGGCGTTACGGATTTGGGTGTTTTGAAAATTATTATAGGTCCTATCCGGGGATAGTTGCGCATTGGAGGTGAAATTAAGTTCGTTCCTCTCATTAAATTCATAATCCATGACAAGGCCCGCATTGTGGGTTCTGAATCGGTTCGTTTTGTCAAAATCGGTATTCCATCGCGAAAAAACACCGGTGTCATTTATAAAATTGGTTTCACTTTCAACATCCTTAAAATCCTTTCTAGGTGCATAAGAATAGCTTGCATTTAGGTTTAATTTATCGGTTTTGTAAAAATGTGACGTGCCAAAGCTGTATTTGGGAAATATGGCCTGTGTGTAATTAGTGGTAACATTGCCTTTGTATCCCAAGGAAATATTGTTGTTGGTAACGATATTAAGTACCGCCCCCCCCTCTGCATCATAATTGGAGGGGGGGTTGGGGATCACCTCCACGGACTTTATGTTCGCTCCTTGATAGTTTTCCAATAAACTGCGAATCTCCTCCGCCGATAATTGGACCTTACGGTCGTTGATGTAAACCACCGCGGCTTGATTGCGTATTTGTAGTTCGTCCTGCATGGTAATGACTCCGGGCGTCTGTTTTAGGATTTCCCAAGAGCTGCTCTGTGACAGCACCGTGTTCTCCACATTAAAGACCAGCCGATCCACTTTTCGTTCTACCTGGGGCCTGTTGGCGGTGACGATTACTTCGTTAAGTTCCTCTGCCTTTTGTTCAATGATGAGTGCTCCTATTTTGGTGTCCTTGGCGATATCGATGGCCAAACTGGCCGAAGTCCTGCCAATGTAGCTTGCCCTAAGAAAATAGAGGTTGGGAGTAATATCCTGTATGGTGAACATACCCTGTTCATCGGCGGAGGTTCCCTTTACCAAGGTAGAATCCGTAGTCCGCAATAAAAAAACGGATGCAAAAGGAATTACCTCGTTCCTTTCATCCCGGACTTCTCCAGAAAGTTCAAAGGTTTGTCCGGATACCGGTTGGAAAAATCCTAAAACGACGATCAGGAAAAGTAGTGGCGGTTTCACTTCATAGTTGGGTTGAACATCAAATCTAACAAATTAATGCGGCTTTTCTTATAAAAAGCTGTAATCCGTTTGTGAGACTTTTAATATGGTATTCCGTTCTATTTTGGATGAATCGGCTTAAGATAGCGCTGGAAATTAGATTATATTTGCAATTGCTTTAGGTAAGGCTTGAAAAAACCGATGCTAAAAGCTATTTTATTTGCCCTTATTGCTATGAAGAATATTCGAAATTTTTGCATTATTGCCCATATAGACCATGGTAAAAGTACCTTGGCGGATCGCCTTTTGGACTTCACCGGTTCGGTAACCGATAGAGAGAAAAAAGAGCAGCTATTGGATAATATGGACTTGGAACGTGAACGTGGCATCACGATTAAAAGTCACGCCATCCAAATGGACTATACCTATAAGGGCGAAAAGTATATCCTTAACTTAATCGATACCCCGGGACACGTGGATTTCTCCTATGAGGTTTCCCGTTCCATTGCGGCCTGCGAGGGTGCGCTTTTGGTGGTAGATGCCGCACAAAGTATACAGGCCCAGACCATTTCCAATCTGTATTTGGC
>CAJQMW010000488.1 GCA_905479535.1 uncultured Maribacter sp.
AAATCTGGCAGCTAATTCTACTTGTGGAAAATCCTGTACCATAGTAGCGGCCATTGGAGCAGATGTCTGGGCCATTTCACTTTGGGTCCCTCCAAATTTTACATCAGCATTTATTCTATGGATCCGTTCGGCATCGGCGAACATCTTGTCAAAACTTAGCTCATCATAAATATACAATGAGATTAACAATGCGCCCGCCATTCCAATGGCAAGGCCAAAGGTATTTAGGAAAGTAAAAAAAGGCTGCTTCTTAAAGCTTCTCCATGCTATTTTTAAGTGGTTCTTGAACATGATTTGATTATTTTGATTGATGATGCACTCTAATACCTCTTGTAACGACTAATTTCATGCCAGATATTCAATATACTGAATATCAATTTTTTACAAAAAATAATATAACAACAGTGTAAAATATTTGGACAAAAGATGTACAATATCTTTACAAAGACAATAAAAAATACAAGTTGTTACAAGGACGGCTGGGTCATGCGGTAGCGCGCAAGTACCATCACTCCGTCCTTAAACTTTTTACCGGGTTTGCAAGAGCCGATTTTACGGACTGGAAACCTACGGTGAAAACCGTAATTAGTAATGCGAAACCTCCGGCCAACAGGAACACCCACCATTCAATATCAATTCGATACGTAAAATCCTCTAACCACCTTTGCATGAAGTAATAGGCTATTGGGGACGCAATCAAAAACGCAATACCTACCAATTTTATAAAATCCTTGGTTAATAGTTGAACCACAGATTTAATGCTTGCCCCCAACACCTTTCGGATTCCTATTTCCTTCTTCTTTTGTTCCGCTACATAGGAAACCAAACCGAAAAGACCCAAGCAACTTATAAATATGGCGAGTAGGGTAAACGTCAAAGATATTTTACCAATCTTTTGCTCTTCCTCAAAAAGCTTTTGAACTCCATCGTTCACAAACGTGTACTCAAATGGAGAATAGGGATTTACATTTTTCCATCTACTTTCCAAATCAGTAAGTAACGCTTTAAAATCATTACTATTCGCTTTTACAACCAACCAATCTGGAGCGTTATCAAAATAGAGCATCATGGGATCTATGGCCTGTTTTAATGAAGCGAAATGGAAATCTTCCGAGACCCCTACAATCTCATATTCCGTAGTTTGGCCCTCGTAAGTTTGTATTAATTTGGACGACACTGCGTTCTCCAACTCTATCCCGAATTCATCCAAGGTTGCTTTGTTCACAATTATTTGGGTACTATCATTTGGCCTCAAATTCCTTCCCCTCAAAAGATTTGTGCCAACGGTATTAAAATAATTCTCTGTAATACCATTATAAAAAACCGCCCTCATATTTTCTGGGCTCTGACCGGGAAGATGTAGGCCCAAATCGCCCAATATCCGAGCAGATGGATAGTTGTTGGTTCCCGCAACTTCAGAAATATTGGACAGCGCGGTAAGTTCATCCCGCAAGGCGGTATACCTATTTCTAGCCTCTTGGGTTCCCAATTTAATGGCAACAACATTCTCCTTATCAAAACCCATATCTTTTGATTGCGCATATTTTAGTTGCTGTGTCACAATGAGTACGGCCGTGACCAAAGCTATGGAAACTACGAACTGAAAAACGACCAAAGCTTTGCGTAGGTTACCACTGCCTAGGTTAAGGTTTACCATGCCTTTTATAACCTTGGCAGGCTTGATCGAGGATAAAATCAAGGCCGGGTATATAACCGCCAGAAGCCCCGTTACGATGCCTATGACTGTTAGGAGTCCTAATATTTTCAGGTTCCAAATATCCGAAAACACAAGAGTACCTCCGGTAAGCTCGTTCATGCTTGGTAATAGAAATGCTGATGAAGGAATACTCAAGACCATTGCAAATAAGGACAACAACACCGATTCACTCAAAAATTGTCGTATTAGTGAACTTTTTTCGGCTCCGATAACTTTTCTAACGCCAATTTCTTTAGCTCTTTTACCGGCCCTGGCCGTACTCAGGTTTACGAAATTGATACAGGCCACCAACTGAATGATAAAAGCCAATAACAACATGGCGTACAAATATTCGATATTCGATACGTCTTCTATTTGGGCATCAATTCCTTTAGAATAAAGGTGGATGTCTTTGACAGGCTGCAACAATAACGTCTTATCAAATCCTACTGCGGCCAAATCATCCGCGCCTCTGGCCCGCAAAAAGTTCGGCAATTTTTTCTCCAGTTGTGGAACGTTCACTCCGGGAACCAGTTTCAGATAACTAAACACAAAATTCTGGGTAGCATAGTTTTCTACACTTCGCACAAACTCACCAATACCGGGCGAGGTCATACTTAAAACGTAATTTGGTTGCAGATGTGTCTTATTGTTCCCTTCTTTGAAAACACCTGTTACGGTAATATTTTGTTGTTCTTCCCCAGCTCCTAAAACCAATGTCTTTCCCAAAGCTTTTGTGCCGCCGAAGAGCTTTTGCGCCAAGTTCGAAGAGAGTACTACATTGTTAGGGGCCTTCAACATTTCTTTAGGACTACCTCCCTCAAGAATAGGATATTTGAAGAAACTGAAAAAGGTGGAGTCGGCCACATAGCCTCTTGATACGTAATAACTATCTTCACTATCGGAAGCTCTTAAAAGTTGACTGCTTTCTTCTCCAAAATATACAACACGGCATGCATCTATCACCTCAGGAAAATCTTCTTTCATCGCAAAAGCAATAGGCGGACTGGCAGTTGCGATATCAGAATCTATACTATTATTGTCGGTTTTTACCTTTGTGCGGATACGATATAAGGAAGAAGCATCGTCATGGTGTTGGTCATAGTCAAACTGTGCATTCACATATACTAATATTATCAGACAACAGACCGTTCCAACTGTTAGGCCGAGTAAGTTAATAGTTGTTTGAAGTTTATTTTTGGTAAGACTTCGCCAGGCAATTTTTACATATTGTTTTATCATGATGCTCGTTTTTTGATTGTTAGGAGACCTGTCAGGTTTTAAAACCTGACAGGTCTAAGTTTTCTATTCCGTACGTAAACTTTTTACAGGATTCTGACTTGCTACTTTCATGGCCTGATAACCTACCGTGGACGAAGCGATAAGCACGGTTCCTACACCACCGATCACAAAAACTGTCCAAGTGATATCAATGTGATAGGTGTATTCTTCCAACCATTTGTTCATAAAATACCAAGCGACTGGCGCAGCAATGCAAAATGCGATGCCGATCAAGAGTATAAACTCTTTTGAAAATAAATAAACAATACTCTTCTTGGTGGCACCAAGGACCTTGCGAATACCCGCCTCCTTTATCCTTTGCGAAATCATAAAAGATGCGAGACCAAGTAGTCCTAAACAACTTAGGAATATGGCGATACCGGCAGCTAGCGTATACAGTTTTGACAATCGTTTCTCTTGCTCATAGTATCCTGCTATTTTAGCATCAAGAAAATTGTATTCAAAAACATAATTTGGAAACAGTTGGTTCCAAATATTCTCAATTTTCAATAAGGCGGTCAAAGTTTCGTTCGATGCCAATTTCAAACCGATCAGACCATACGTTTCTTCAGCTGGCATCATTAGTACCGGGGCTATTTCATCTTTGAAAGAATGGCTTTGAAAGTCTTTTACGACCCCTACGATAGGTCCTGTTATCTCCCCTCCCCATAGATCGATTTCCTTATTAAGGACATCATTTGGGTCGGTAACACCCAGTTTTTTCAACATGGTCTCATTAACAAGAAATTCTGTAGTGTTTTTTAAAGAAGTTAAACCGCGTCCGGCAACCAATGTCAGTTTATACGTATCCAGAAAATTATGGTCCGTGCGCTTTATAACAGAATAAAACTCGGTGTCTTCCGTCGATTGGTTATATGTGAAGTTGCTCCAATGCGTCCTGTTGTGATCCAACGGTGTATTTGAACTGTAGCTTGCATTCTGAACGCCCTTTATCGACAAAACCTCATTATGCAGGTATTCCATTTTAGTTCGTGCGATACTGTCAACCGGCAATGAGATATTAACTACCGAGTCCTTTTCAAAGCCTAAGGGTTGGTTCATGAAATAGTCCATTTGATTAATGAGGATCAATGTCCCAATAATCAATGCCTGTGCCACTACAAACTGAAATACGACAAGACTTCTTCGCAAAGAAATACTACCATGGCCTACTTTTACAACTTTACCTTTTAGCGCATCCACAGCCTTATACCGGGCAAGAACAATTGAAGGGTAAAACCCTGCCAAAAGTGTGACCAAAACGGTTATCGCGGCCAAGAAAAGAACCATATGGGTTGTATTTACCATATCTAGGGATAGTGGTAAATTAAGCATCCTGCCCACGTACTTTAGCGATGCAAATGCAATACCCACTGAAAGTGCTACGGACAACAGAACAATTAAAAGAGTCTCGGTCAAAAATTGCATTTTTAGGTGTGCCCTGTTGCTACCCAATACCTTTCGCACCCCTATTTCTTTGGAACGGTTTACGGTTTGCGCCGTAGACAAATTAATGAAGTTTACGCAAGCGATCAATAAGATAAAACCTGCCACGGTCCACAACACATTGATCAATCTGAAACTGATACTTTTACGACTGAAATTCCCTGACTCCGTATCAAAATGTATAGCTTCCAGCGGTTGAAGGATTTGGGTGTCGGCATTGCCCTGGTCTCTCTTTTCCTTAGAAAGCAAATCGAGTCGGGCATTGATGGAAGACGCTGAAACATTGGGAGGCAACAATACATAGCAATTAAAATTTCCGTTGATGCTATCCCAATCCTCCGATGTTAAAAACTGAGACGTAAAACCAGTGCCATAAGAAATGACCACTTTAAATTGAAAATCAGAATTCTTTGGAATACTTCCAAGTACCCCTGTCACCGTAAAAATCTCAGAATTGTTCGCCATTATGGTCTTGCCCATGGCTTTTTCCCAATTCCCGAAATACCTTTCCGCCGTTTCCTTGGCGAGTATGACACTAAAAGGATTTTTAAGCGAATTGGGACCACCGGCCAGCCATTCAAAATCGAAGATATCGAACAGGCTAGGTTCGGTAAACAACACACCATTTTCCTCCTTGAACTTTTTAACCGTTTTTCCCTCCCCGTCCAAGATTTGAAACTGAGACTCATTTACGGAAAAAACGACAGAAGATTCTTCAATTTGTGGAACAGCCGATTCTATTGATGCGGGTAGTGGGTAGGGTATACCACTGTTGGTAAAGGGTTCAGGAACCGAGGAATGATGCATCTCAGTCAAAACCCGATAAACCCGATCTTTCCTTTCATGGTAGTTATCAAAACTAAGCTCAAACTGAACTATAATAAAGATCAGAAGGCATACAGCAATA
>CAJQMW010000489.1 GCA_905479535.1 uncultured Maribacter sp.
AATCCAAATAGACATTTTAGGGCATGGACTTTGCCACTGCCTGAACTTCATCTAGCACGCGTAATAGATTGCCGCCCCATAATTTGGCGATCTCTTCTTGGCTGTATCCCCGTTTAACAAGCTCTAAGGTTACGTTAAGGGTTTCCGATGCATCGGACCAACCTTCTATGCCGCCACCTCCATCAAAATCGGAACTTATACCCACATGATCAATACCAATTAGTTTTACCATGTAGTCTATATGGTCCACAAAATCACCCACATCTACTGCAGGAGGTGCGTCATCCATTTTTGTGGCCATTTCATCTCCTAGCTTGAGCAGTTTTGGTCGTATTGCCATAATTTTCTCCTTTTCTTGGTCGGTCAATTTGGCGAATTCGTCCCGTTCATACCATTGTACTCCCAAGGAATCCGCAGCTCTTTTATAAATCTCTTTCATAAAAGCAGCGCGCGTTTCGTGTTTTTCGGTATTTAAATAAGAACTGAAAGCAACGGTTTGGACCACGCCGCCATTTTCTTTTAAGAGTTGTAATTGCTCGTCATCCAAATTTCTACTGTGCTCACACAGGGCCCTTGCTGAGGAATGGGAGGCAATTATCGGTGCCTTGCTAAGTGTCACCATTTGTTTCATAGCCTCTTTTGAAGGATGGGAAACATCTATCATAATACCTAGTTTATTCATTTCATTTACAGCATCTCTTCCCAATTCACT
The DNA here is from genome assembly GCA_905479535.1 of uncultured Maribacter sp. Classification (GTDB taxonomy): domain Bacteria; phylum Bacteroidota; class Bacteroidia; order Flavobacteriales; family Flavobacteriaceae; genus Maribacter. The sequence continues at coordinate 713 of CAJQMW010000489.1, forward strand.
TAAACCGTTATGCAACCATACGGAATCCGCCTCCCCAGTATTGGAATCACTAAATTGGCTATGGCCATTATGGGATAGGGAAATATATCTCGCACCCATTTCATGATACTTTTTAAAATTGGATAAATCCTCACCAATGGGATAGGCATTTTCAACCCCGATCATAGCCGCTTTTTTTCCGGAAGCAATTATTCGTCTTACATCGTTGGAGGTTAGGGCAAGCTCTATTTGGTCCGGAGCAATTTCCTCACAAAGTCCATGTATGGCCTCGAATTTTGCCATAGCATTTTCTTTTGCCTTTTCATATCCGCTGGCATTTAATGAATCCTGCCCGGTATAAACGATCAACCAAGAAACATCCAATCCTCCTTCTTCCATCTTGGGAAGGTTTACTTGGGTTGCCAACCGTTGGGTGTAGTTTACACTGTCCGTAAAATTTTTAACGTTGATATCGTTATGCGTGTCGATGGTTATAACACTATCATGGATTTTTTTGGCCATCGCTTCTGACGTCTCCATTGATTTTTTTTCTTTTTCCGTACATGAAAATAACGCTACAATACAGAAAATACAGACAAAATGCTTCATGACTCCTATTTTATACCTACAAATAAAGGGTATTCACAACAAAAAAAGAAGGGTAGGGAACATTTACTTGCCTGAGCTATGCGAAAGAGGGAATTTTAGAGGTATTTGAAATACTTAATGTAGCCTAAAAAGGAATTTAAATTATGTCCGTTATCAACACGAAAGACTTATTGAGCCAATTGTCACAACTGGAACAGTCCTTGAAAAAGTTCTCTTTTGAAGAATTAAACACTGAAGAAGCCAACTCCTTGGGTTCGTCTTTTAAGCACTTTAAAGAATTGTTGGAAAACAAAATTTTCGACCCGAATGCCCATATTCCAGAAATGCTAGGGGATAAGAAATTAAAAGGTCAAGTATCTCAAAGCAAGCAATCCAACAACCCCGCCCATCTTATTGCACATGTAAGCCATGAAATCCGAACACCGTTGAACGGCATAATCGGATTTGCAAACCTGTTGAGCGAAGAAGATTTAGGCCCCAGCCAATTAAAGAAGGTGGAGGCCATACAATCCACTTCCTATGCATTGATGGAGATTATCAATGAAGTGCTAGAGTATTCGAAGCTTACTTCGGGTGCAGACGATTTTAATGCCATCGATTTCAATTTTAAGGCCCTGGTACAGGATGTCATGTTTTTGTGTAAGACACTACTTCTTGATAAGAACGTTCATTTACAGGCCACTATAGACCCGGAGATACCACATACGCTACTCGGAGATCCTTCCAGGCTTTCACAAATATTACTGAACCTGCTGGGTAACGCGATTAAATTCGTGGAAAAAGGACATATAAAACTTACCATTGATCTTAAGCAAAAGAGGGACAAGGAGTATATATTAAACTTTAAAGTTGCCGATATAGGTATCGGTATTTCCGAACATGAATTGAAAACCATTTTCGAAAGCTATATACAAGCAGATACCAGCACTTTCTCCAAGTACGGGGGCTCAGGCCTTGGATTAAGTATAGTAAAAGAGATCATCGAAAAACAAGGGGGTCATATAGAAGTTAAAAGTGAACTCGGGGTAGGCACTACGTTTCAGTTCACTATACCTTTCCAAAAGGGCAATCAACTCAACATACCCAAAAAGGTAACCAACACCATAAATGTCCAGAGGGGCAAGGAACTGTTGCGTGGAACAAAATTTCTGGTTTTTGAGGATAATCTTCTTAACCAACATTTAATTAGTGAACAATTGTATAAATGGGGGTGCAGGGTACACGTCACCGCTGATGCCAAAAAAGGCCTTAGTATCCTAAAATCAAAATCCATAGATATTGTTTTGATGGATTTAAAGATGCCTGGGATGTCCGGTTTTGAGGTTACTGAAAAAATTAGAAGTATTGCCAATAGTCGTATTAATGGTGTCCCTATCATTGCCATCAGCGCAGACTTCACGGTACAGGACCAAGAAAGTTGTGTAAGCACGGGAATAGATGATTTTATCCTAAAGCCATATACCCTGGACGAATTGCTGCTAAAAATCCTTAAACACAAAAAGGAAAAAGCACTTTCTGCGGGCAGCAAGACCCTTCTAAAGAGAAATACGATTAGTGCTAAACGACCAATCGAAATAAATCTAGACAAGGTCTACAAGGATTGTTTTGGTGAAATAGAGATTTTAACGGAGCTGATCAGGTTGTTCAAACAGAACGTATTCGAATTTATCGGAGCCGTTAAAATAAATCTGAAAAACAACGATTTAAAAGAAGTGTCCCTGTCCGCCCATAAGCTTAAAGCTGGTCTAGCTATGATGAACGCCGGACATTTGAGAGGTTTGATCGTAGCGATAGAAGCGAGCTGCAAAAATAATGATGCTATAGAAGTTACACGTCTATATCGTGAATTCTTGGATGCGTATCCGGACAATGAAAAAGTAATAGACCAACAATTGACTGAACTAAAGAAAAAGATATGATGCGGAAACGGATTTTACTAGCCGATGATGATGAACTACTGGCATCCTTATTGAATTTTAGATTGGAAAAGGGCGGTTATGAGGTGCACCACTCTTGCAATGGAAAGGAAGTAAAGGAATACCTGTCAAAACAAATGCCGGATATAATTGTAAGCGATATTATGATGCCCTATTTCTCCGGGATAGAACTAATAGATTACGTTAGGAACGACCTATCGTCACAAACCCCCATTATCATAATTTCTTCTGCAGGGAACGAAGAAAACGTTCTAAGCGCCTTTGATTTGGGCGCCAGTGATTTTATATCCAAACCCGTTAGCCCATC
>CAJQMW010000490.1 GCA_905479535.1 uncultured Maribacter sp.
GTAGATGGTGGTAAAGGGACGTTCGTCTCTTTTTTGGACTATGATGAGGATAATGATTCGATTATAACCGCCCATCTTGATGGTATCATAAGAAAAATAGACCCTGGAACCTCAAATATAACTCAGTCCTTTCATACCGGAGAGACCGTTACCTCTTATATTGAGCGCGAAAAATATAGTTATTTAACAGTGGTAGGGTATCTTAATCCTTCTGAAATTCCAAGAGGCTACCTGCAAATACAAGATGGTAAGACTAGCACAATTTTACCTGATACTTTGCATAGGCCCGTACATACCTTAGTAGAAGATCTAAACGGCGATGGTACGGATGAAATTGTGGTATGTGAATTTGGACATCTAACAGGTGCTCTATCACTTTTTATAAAAAATGATAACATCCGTTACAGTAAAAAAGTCCTTCTACACGTACCAGGTACGATACGCACAATCGCAAAGGACATGAATGGTGATAACAAGTTGGATTTAGTGGTACTCACTTCCCAAGGGAGAGAAGGCATCACTATTCTCTATCAAATGGATAATCTCACATTTACATCGGAAACGGTATTACAGTTTAGCCCCGTTTACGGTTCTAGTTGGTTTGAACTTGTAGATTTTGATGGGGACGGAGACGAAGATATTATCACGGCCCATGGCGATAATGCGGATAAGAGTTACGTTCACAAACCCTATCATGGAATTCGTATTCATTTAAATAATGGGAAGAATGTTTTTGAAGAAACCTATTTCTATGCTTTGAACGGAGCAACACGTTTAATTGCGGAAGACTTTGACTTAGATGGTGACATCGATATAGCCGCATTGGCTACTTTCCCGGATTACGAAAATGATCCGAGCTCAAGTTTTGTATACCTAGAAAACAAAAACGCCAAAAGTTTTGAATTCCAAGATACTACTTTTAAAGGTGTAAATTCAGGAAGATGGCTTCTAATGGATTCTGGTGATTTTGATCGGGATGGTGACTTGGACATTGTCCTAAGCTCCTTTACTTATGGTTTTACGCCTGTACCAGATTATTTAGCGGAACTATGGGAAAATACCACTGCGGACATAATGATATTGGAAAATAGTCTTTATCAAGACTTATAATTTGGTTTGTTTAATTCAATACATAATATGATCCAATAGTCTCACTTTTCCGGTAATCGCTGCTCGGCAAACCAGTCATACAACTCCTGTGTATTATAAGCCTTGACCCATGAATTATGACCTACTCCCGGATATTTGGTAAACTTGACCGAGTAGCCCATTTCCTTCAACTTAGCTACCATTTCCTCTGATTCGGAAATAGGGATGGATTCGTCCTCCTCCCCGTGAAAGACCCATATAGGCATTTTTTTGTTTAGCCAAGAGGCATACGGCACGGGGGTCATTCCACATACCACGGCAAGGGCGGCAAAAGTTTCTGGATATTGTACCGCCATCTCCCAAGCAGCTCCTCCTCCCCTACTTAAGCCAGTCAAATAAATTCTATTTTTATCAACTCTGTTATTGGTGACTACGGTATCCAATAATTGTTTTAGGGCCCTTGTATTCCACCATTTTTTTTGGTAGGGATTTTGAGGGGCAAGAATTAAAAAGGGAAATTGTTTGCCTTCCACTATAAGCTTAGGCGGACCGTTTCTTTTTATGGCAACCAAACTATCACCGGATTCCCCTCCACCATGCAAGAATAGAAGAATGGGAAAATCCTTTTCCGGTTCTTCTTGATAGTCCTCCGGGTAATACAAATAATAATTGAGCTTTTCTTTAATGTTGGTATCTAAGGTAGCATCTACCAAATCGGGTTTTGGTTGCGACGCACAACTTTGAAAAATAAATAGTACCAGTAAATATCGAAAATATAGTGTCAACGAATTTCATTTAGCCTCCAAGATAAAGAAATCGGCCAATTAACGATAAGTATATCCTTAATATCTATCTGGAAAAACGTTATCCGTATATAAATACAAAAAAGGGAGACTCTTTTAAGTCTCCCTTTTTGATAAGTATTGTTGAAAAGGTTATCTGTACAAAGTAAAGTGACCAACATAACGCTGCCTGCTTTTGTCATTAGCATTTACTACATACCAATAATCCCCTGTTGGTACTTCACTACCATCATACTTTCCATCCCAGCCCGATACTTCATCAAGTATGGCAACGACCCTTCCGTAACGATCGTAAATCTTAACCTCTATATCAGGGAAAAACTCCCTATTTCTCGGTGCCCAAACATCATTTTGATTATCACCATCAGGAGTAAAGAAATTTGGAATTTCAAGCATACCGGTAAACTCAAATGGTATATTAACCTCAGCTACGCAACCATTAGAATCAACCACCCGGATATTCACCATGCCACTTTCATTGGTAGTATAAGTAGTCTCCTCTCCATAGGATTCGCCATTGAAGAAATATTCGTATCCTCCATAACCACCTTCCGCAGAAGCTACTAGCTCGTTTGGACCGGTCTTCATTGCATTCAAGGTCAAAGGGTCATAACGGTCTATTGTAAATTCAACGAAATTGCTACATCCATTTTCATGGTAGATATATACGATATGGTCGCCAGGAGCCAGATCACCCCAAACATTCTCTACGCCTGCCAAAGCCGTAATAGCATCCGTAGGGTCTAGCGGATCCAAGGCGAACATTAAATCTGACATAAGGGACACGTCCTGCATTTGGACCGTGGTTGTACTATTGGGGAATATACCCTCACAGCCATACCGTACAATTGGCTCCGCAGTTAAATCTACCCCGATAGCCACCGTGAAGATTTGAGTCGCAGGACATAAGTTTGCGTCTTGTACGTACAATGCATATGATGCACCTCCTTGCAAGTTTTGAATTATCTGACCGCCATAAGGTGCAAAAACGGCAGTTCCAGTTTCATCGACTGGATCGATCATCTCAAGTTTATATTCAAAGTACGGAGTGGGACTGACCAATGGGTCATTGAACGGGGTACCACCGATAATATCAAAAACTACGGTACCATCGTTGGCGCCGATACATAATTCCGGCGTAGTTTGAATGTTGATTATCTCAACAATATCCGGTTCGCCAACAGTAATAAAATCCTTCTCAAAACACCCGTTTTCGTCTTGAATCAATATTTCATAGGTATCTGCCGCCAATTCATCAAATGTATAGGTGCCAGGCGTTGCCGGATCGCTAAAAAATTCGTTGAAATTAGGAGCGATCGCAAATTGTATCAATCCTACTCCACCCGAAAGTACCTCAACCGTTATACTTCCGTCTTCTTCACCGTTACACGTAACAGGGGCAGGAGTTGCATCAAAGACTATTGGAGCGGGTCTAATAATTTCATAAGGACCAGCAATATCCATACAGGTCGCACCACTGGTAACCGCTATGTAGTAATTAGTTCCTTCTGGCAAACCTTCAAAAGTACCATTTGGCTGGGGACCTCTAAATAAAGTTGCACTTGCAGCAGGACTGAAAGCATCCACTGGATCTCCTACGTACAAATAGAAAAGGTCATCACCGACACCCCCGTTTACGAACGATTCTATTCTACCATCCAACTCGGAAGCACACGAAATATCATCAGGAAGGTTTGGCAAAATCGTAATTCCCGTTGCGTTGGTCATGGTAATACCATTGGAACGTACCGGCAAACAAATACTTAAAGCACTGGTCTTTCTTACGTCAAACTGATAGGTTATTCCTTGAACACCTGGTATTAGGACCGAAGTACCCACCATTGTTTGATACGGGCCGACTACAACACCGTTCTCGACCGGAGCGTATTCGTATGTGAATAATGGGTCAGGGTTTTCTATCGTTAATCTCATTTCACCATCACCGCCGCAGCCAGGCACTCTTGTCTGTACCAATAAAGGTTGTACAGGAGGTGGTGGATCAACAAAATACGGTTCGGTCACATGAATACAGTCAAAACTGGACGAAACCTCAATGGCATACCAGCCTGCGCTAATAAATCCTCCGCTGGCCCCTATGAACGTTGGTGAATTTTGAAGTCCGCTGGCGGAACCTATATCCGTATTGTCATTACTATTCAAATATAGCAGTCTATAGTTATATCCCGCCCCGGGGAACCCACCGGTTGCTCCTGCCATGGCAGTAATTACATCACTACTGGCGGGGTCATAGGCTTCCAGTACGGCGTTGTTTCCGTTAGGACAGTCCAAGCCTTGGGGTTCACGGATTCCAGCATCTATTTGTGGTACTTCTTCTAGTTCAATATCAAATGTGGTCGTGCATAATTCGATATCCCTAATTTCCACTTGATAAAAACCAAAGGCCAATCCCGTAAATTCGTTATTATTGGAAAAGGCAGCGACCTCTGTGGTATAACTGGCACCTCCATCTGTACTCAGTAGCAACCTATATTCATAGGGAAAAGCATCCCATCCACCTTGCCCAGTGGCCTCTATTTCACCTAGATCATTATTACAACCAACGTTTCCAACGGGAACGGCCGTAACCAATAAGGGTCCGTTCGGTGTCCTGATATTGGCCACATTGCTATCATTGGTACAAAAAGGCATTTGTGTGGAAACCACTTCTACAAAAAGGTTTCCGCCTGGCAGACCGGTTATTCTTGCTGGGTCACCACTAACATCAGGGAAATTATTGGTATCAAAGCTACCGGACATCAAAACTGTAGACTTAGCAATGTCCGTTGCTTCAAATACACGATAGTCGTAAACTCCACTATAATCACTGACCTCAATAAAGAGCTCTCCGTCATTAGTTCCAAAACAACTTACAGGCTTAGCTTCTGTTATAACAGCAGTAGGTAAAATTGGTTCATTTACCGTATGCAATGGCATGGGGTAAATACAAGTGCTGTTATTATCCGTGATTTCAAAAAAGTAATCTCCGGCAGCAGGTAAGTACACATCTACAAAATCATCTCCTGTATTGTTGGTTACGGCCCCACCCGGTATAGCCGGAGTTGTATTTACCGTAAAGTTTACCGGACCAGCAGGGTCGGTTACTACCTGTATCCTTACCCGCTCGTCATCCCTGCAATTTAAAGGATCCATTTCTATGATGGAAGGAACAAAATCCGATGGTGGATTGATTGTAGGTAGCGTAAATGTTGCTTCGCAGCCATTACCGTCTATGGCATATAGTGTGATATCCTGTGGGGAACCATTATCCACAATTTCAAAAGTATGGCCCGTTGCGGTATTTCCAATCTCGTAGTTTTCAAAACCTGTAATACTATATTGATAGTCGCTACCAGTTGTTCCTGTTCCCGGGTCTACTACGTTAACAGTAATTATAGTAGAACTGAACCTATTGGCACCGGGCTCACATGTAAATGGAGGAGCGGATGCCGTGATACTGAAATCGGCCGGGTTGTTGATTGGATGAATGGCGGAAAGCACCTCACAATCTCTTGCAGTAACTACTTGTACCTGATAGTCTCCAGCAGGTAACCCGGAAAAGGCACCCGTATTGTTTCTATCTTGTTCAGTTGATGTAGTGAGGTTGTTTAGAATATAGGTAATAGGTGTATCCTCGGATGTAAAAGGAACCAATGCATTTGCCGGACCTACAACTATGTCGATCGTACCATCATTCTCATCCCTACAACTGATATCTGTAGCTATTTCAGAGGTAATAACGGGCTGAGCGGCTTGATTCAAATTGATATCCGTTACTTCAAAAAAGCAAAAAATGGTACCATCGAATACGATTCTATCCGTTACAGTAACTTCATAATTACCTGGTTCCAAACCAACAAATAATGGATCATTAACTTGTGTTATTGGGCCTACAGAACCCCCAGTATAATCTGTTCCTGTCAACACAAAACTGAAATCGCCACTTCCACCAAAGGTGGCGATGGTTATTTCTCCGTCCGCATCGTTACAAGTGGATTCCGTTGAAAAATCACCGGTTGCGGATAAAAAATTATAAACCGTTGCAATTCCCTGACTCGTACATCCGTTAGCATCTACTACATCTACAATGTAATCCCCAGGGCTACCCACAGTATAGGTATAGATCCAATCTGTACCGTCATCCGTTGGAAGTTGCTCATCCCCTCCTAAAGTAAATCTTGGTGTATTTACCGTATTGGGCATGGCGACCGTAATGTCGAAGGCGGTAGATGTTGGATCACATTGATTCACCACCGTGAAAGTAGGTACAGGTAAATCTGGATCCAATTGTATGACCGTAGCGATATCAAAAGAGGTACATCCGCTTGCATCCCTAACATAAACATCATAATCTCCTGCCGGAGCTACAAATGTAGTCTCAATGTCATAACCCGTAGGATAAATTGGTTCGGGGTCTCCATTGGGTACAAATGCAAAATCATAAGG
>CAJQMW010000491.1 GCA_905479535.1 uncultured Maribacter sp.
GTTCCCTCTGTAATTTCTTGAATCTTTTCCCCAGTATCCGTGTTCTTTTTTAGGAAAAGCTTCTTTTTTATTTGAAGCGGCGTCTCTGCAAAAGTTATTTTATCCAAATCCTCAAAATATTGCCAGTAAAGGGCACCCCAAGCTATACCCTTGTCTTTTTTACTAAGTTGAACTTCCGCCATTTCTGGTTCAATTTCTTGAGTGTTCCAAGCTGTTTTAAAATAACCGGTGCCAGCTTCTACCTTCACATTTTCTAATTTCTTGGGTGCTATCTTTTCTCCTCCCAAAAGAACATCAACGGTATCCTTTACAGATAACCAATCACTACCTTTAAGCAATAGCGCATATACCGCTTCAGTAGTCGCCTTGGTAGTTTTCCACTGATTGGTCTGTTTGTTCTTTAGCAACCAAACCTTAAGATTGTCAATAGTGGTTTCATCATTTTCAATTTCTGAAAAGGCCTCAATGAGCAATGCTTGTGTTTCGATTGGGGCTTGGTGCCAGTACCAAGAGCTCGTGTTTTCCTTCCAGTACATGCCCATCTCATTGGACATGATACTATTTTCTTTTAAGGATCGAATAATTTTATTGGCAGTCCCGCTATCTTCCATCCTGTCCAGTATCAAAGCTAACATTCCCTTTGAAAATAGATTTTTATTGGTCCAATATTTCCGTGCTTGATCTTTATAGTATTCGGTGACTTCGTCTACTTTTTTTGATGTTTTGAAATCCTCAAAAAAGCTTCGCATATACAAATAATGTATTTGAGTATAGCTCAAATGGTCCTTGGACAGATCATTCGTATATTTTTTCATTTGCTCATATTCCCGAACAAATTCATTGTCCAAATAGTCCAAGGCATTCTTTATGAGTTGTGTTTCGAGGTTCCGACTGCGCTCAGCCTCCGAATTTTTATCACTAAGCCTAGTCGAAGTGACCGAAAGTTGTTTTAAATGACCCAATCCGGAAATAATATGCTGGGTGATGAATCTGTTCTCCCTGCCACCCTTGAACCAAGGCCAAGCCCCCGAGGACATTTGGTTGCTCTTCAATTTCTGCAAAGCCATTTCCTTTTCGTTCTGCATTTTGTTCAAGTCCAATAAAAGTGCAATTCGTTTTTTCTGTTCCGTCTCGGACTGTGCATCGCGAAGCCAAGGTGTCTCCTGAACTAAAAGGGACTTTAATTCCTGGTTCTTTTCCAGATTGCTGAGGAGTGCATCCGAATTTGCCCATTGGTCAAAAACAGTACGTATTCTTGGGTTAGAATTGGCAATGTGACTGGCCAAGGCATTGGCATAGAACCTTGAAAAGGTTTGTTCATTGCACTCGTATGGATATTCCATTAAATAGGGCAATGCCTGCACTGCATACCAAGCGGGATTGGAAGTGATTTCCAAGGTCAACTTATGGTTTTTTAAGCTTGTTGACGTGTAGTCCCTAAGTTTTTCCAGAACAAATGTTTTGGTCTCATTACTACGTACCCACATGGGCATTGTTTCGGTTACCAACATCCGGTTGGTCAGAACTGGTAAAATACTTTGTTCCCCATCACTAAAATCGTTAGCCTTAGCTACAATTTTATATTGTACGGCCTGTATTCCTTTTGGAATGCTAATGTTCCAAGAAAGTTGTGTGTTCCCCTTGGCATCTACAGAGAATTGTTGTGTTTTCTCAATATTGTTCAAAAGGGAATCAATGGGTTTTCCGGTAAGTACATCGGTCAGTTCCAGTTGCCCAAAGCCTTCTAAAGGTTTATCCGATAGGTTGGAAATTTTACTACTAATGGTTATGGTATCCTTTTCCCTTAAAAACCTTGGGGGATTGGGCAGTACCATCAATTCTTTTTGGGTTACTGTGGAAAGCGTGGTAGTCGTTTGTTTTAAATCTTTGGTATGTGCCAATAGTTGCAGGTTCCAACGTGTAAGCGCTTCAGGTGTCGTAAAAGTGAAAGAAACGTTCCCCTCTGAATCTGTTAGTAATTTTGGAAAGAAAAAAGCGGTTTCTTGAAGGTTCTTACGGATTCGCACTGTACTAAAATCCATGGGCGTCTCGATATTGGATGATTCGGGTGCCGGTGAAGCATTCACACTAACTCCGCCGGCTTTTCCCTCTAATTGATAACTGGCATCCGCTTCCATTTCCATATCTTCATTGGCGACCATGGTAACCGCGGCCGTCCTTTGCGTTCTTTTTTGCACCCCGTATCCTGTGACCACAACTTCGTCCAAGTCACTGGAATCTTCTTGTAAATAGATTTGATAGAAGTTATCCGCACCAATTTTCTGCTTTGATGTTTCAAAACCAACGGAAGTAAAAATTAGGGAATTCCCTTCTGTCGCCTCCAGAGAAAAATTACCGTCAAAATCGGTTTGGATCCCTTTGGAAGTACCAGAAATAAAAACATTAACGCCGGGTAACGGTTGACCGAATCCATCATAAACGGTACCGTTTACATATCCCTCCTTAATCGAAGCATCCAAACGGGAAGAATTCTGCATGCTGTACCGAAGCCTTCTTAAATAGTTTTGCTGGGCATAATACGGATTGCTAAAACTTAAACCAAACCATTCCAAGTGGTCAAAATTTTGGGTGGGAACTCTAGAAACAATCTGATATGCATTGTAATTCCTAAAGGAGGTATTACCAAAACTTTGGTCGGCACTCGTATATAGGGGAGAGTAGTAATACGGCTTATCAATGGGATTAAAGTACCAGCTATGGCCCATAAATTGATCTAAAGAAGCATCGTACATGCTTGCTAATAACTCCGCCGTTACCTTTTCTCCTTGGGGACCTTTTAATTTAAAGCTCCAAGTTTCTTCCACTCCCGGTTGCAATTTATCCCTAAACGTCAATGTCTCTATTTCCAAATCGGTTTTTGGATACGGAACAGAAATAGTAACCCTTCCAGATTGGAAAGTATTGTAAACCGAATAACTATAGTGTACTACAAAACCACCTTCATCATCTTTGGAAACAGGTACGCTAATGGATTTGCACCCTTCGTTCAGTTCCAGAATTTCGGTACGGATTATTGCCTTATCTTTTTCTACGTTAACCGTGACGAAGACTTTTTCCGCATTACTGTAGAACGTGACTTCTGCCAAATCCCCAATAGTATAAGATGACTTATCGGTCTTTACCTCGAAGAGTTGGTTATCCGCCAATTTTCGTTCTTTTTCACTGTAGACCGTGGTTCTAGACTTCGCCTGTACCGTTTGTCCAAAAGCATCCGTGGTTTCCAGTTCCAAAAGATATTGGCCCGATTCCCACTTCCTGATATTCTTCAGTGCTATTTCTGTACTTTTTTCCGTGTCGAAATCAGTTTCCATCACCAGTTTCCCTTTTTTCCAAG
>CAJQMW010000492.1 GCA_905479535.1 uncultured Maribacter sp.
TTCGGTCGGTGTTTCCATAAAAAAGGCATAAATGCATAAAACCATCCAAATAGCATTTACCGCAACGAGTGTTTTTATATTACCGAATTTATTCGATGCTTTCGAGGTTAAAACCGCACCTAAAATAGCTACTAGTTGAATCACCAAAATACTGATAATCAATCCTTTAGTTTTTTCATCCGTATCTACCCAGGAAATTTCTTTTTCCCCAAAATAAACGGCAATAAGCATAATTGTCTGCACCGCCATGCTAAAGACAAAAAAGGCCTGCAAGTACCTTTTAAGCCTTTGATTCTGCTTAAGTTGTTTCCAAACGAGTTTTAATTCCTTAAAACCGTTGAACAATACTTCTCTATTAATCTTGTGGCCGCTCGAAACGCCTTTAGGCAATATTGCGAAGGTGTATTGGCTAAAGAGCGCCCACCAAATCCCGACAGTAATAAATGAAATTTTCATAGCCTCTATTTTTGCCAAGTTGTTTTCTTTTTCAGTAGTTCCAATATCGAAACCAAACCATTGCGGTTTCATGACCATGGCCAAATTAAAAAGCAAAAGAATAACGCTACCCATATACCCCATTGAAAAACCATGGGCACTGACACGATCCTGTTGATTTTCATAGGCAATATCTGGTAAGTATGAATTATAAAACACTAAGCTTCCCCAATATCCAAGCAAACCCATAAAATAAAAAAGTAAGCTCGTGTGAATATAATCGAGATTAAACCAATACAATCCTATGCAACCCAAACTACCCATGTAACAGAAGAACTTCATGAAACTCTTTTTATTCCCTACATAGTCCGCTATTCCTGATAATATTGGTGAGGAAACCGCAACCACTAAAAATGTAAAAGCGGTTATAATTTCAATAAGCACGGTTGGTTTCATTTCAAATCCAAAAGCGGAAACGAGTTGGTCATTCGACGAAAATAACGCAGAATAGAAAATGGGAAATATGGAAGATGCGATCGTTAAGGTATATACCGAATTTGCCCAATCATAAAAGGCCCAAGCGTTCAATAGCCTTTTACTGCCCTTTAGCGCAATTGCTTTGGTCATATATAAAAATTAAAGCCGCGGTCGGTCGACTACGGCTTTAAATATACGATTAATAGAAAATATGTTATTGAAACTTGGTAACACCAAATTTTTCTGCTTCGGCCTTCGCCTGCGGAGCCCAAACCGTTAAATTGTTGATACGGGTATCGTTAGATGGGTGGGTACTCATGAACTCAGGTGGTGCTTCTCCGCCACTATTGGCTTTCATCCTTTTCCAAAGCTCCGCGGCTTCATAAGGGTCGTAACCTGCGATTGCCATTATCTGCAATCCAATACGATCCGCCTCCGTTTCATGACTTCTACTAAAAGGGAGCATACCTCCAACTTGTGTGCCTATACCATAAGCCTGCATAAAGGCATTCTGGGTTTCTGCGCTCTTACCACTCGTTGCAACTGCCACTCCCGCGGCACCGACTTGTTGCAATGTACCTGCGCTCATACGCTGTGCGCCATGATCTGCCAAAGCATGCGCTACTTCATGCCCCATAACCACCGCAACTCCGGTTTCCGTTTGGGTTATAGGCAAAATTCCGGTATAAAACACGATTTTTCCCCCGGGCATTGCCCATGCATTGACAGCGTCGTCATCAACCAAATTATACTCCCATTTATAATCCTTTAGATATCCTGGGTACCCATTTGCTGAAAGCCACCGCTCAGAAGCTGCGGAAATTCGTTGACCGACCTTGGTTATCATTTGTGATTCAGAAGTTCCTTTAATGACTTTATTCTCAGATAAAAATTGGTCATACTGTGCAAATGCCGTGGGAAAAACTTGACTATTACTATAAAAGTTCAGCGTTTTTTGTCCTGTAAAGGGATTTGTTTTACAAGCCGATACCCCTATAAAAAGCAGGGCTATGGTAAATAACTTTCTCATTTTAAAAAGTGTTTAGAACCGAAAATTACAAAATAATTATTTCGCCGTAATGTGCAAAACAGTAAAGTTTTTGTCTATATGCAAACTATTATCACCATTAGGCTTCACCGATTTTAAGGATACTTCCTCGTTATCGACCTCTATTTTTCCAATTTTGAAAGGAAGCCCATGAAAAATGAATTTTAAGGTTTCATAATCAGTCATAAAAGTGCCGTCTTTAAACTGCTGTACAGTCAGCGAATTTTCTTTACCTGTCAATTTAAAGTTACGCAATGAATATCTGCCCTTTTTGTAATCGTATCCATCTTGGGCGTCTTCATAAACCTCGGATGTTTCTACACCCATTTTGTAATAGGTGTCCAAAACAAGTTCCTCTATAGGTAATTGACCAATATATTGTTGAACGGGGTATTTAGGAATTATGGCCCCCTCCTTAATGTAAATTGGTAGCTTGTCCAATCCTGCCTCTACCCACTTTTCCTTGCCTCCGGTTGTAGCCTCATCTGTCCAATAATCATACCATTCCCCTCTTGGAATATACATTCTACGTCCTTGGGCGTTGGGCTCCTGTATAGGACAAACCAGAATTTGTTCCCCAAATATAAACTCATCGGTCCTGAAATGGGTCTGCGTATCCTCCTGATCAAAAAGTACCAAGGCTTGGAGCATAGGCTTTTGCTCCTTGCTGTATTTGTAGAACATGGTATACAAATACGGCATTAACTGGTATCTGATTTCAACGAATTTCCTAACGATATCGGTTATTTCGGTTCCGAAGGACCAAGGCTCCTGATCTCCGTGATCTCCGCTCGAATGTACTCTGCAAAATGGATGGAAAACACCCAATTGCACCCATCTGGCAAACAGTTCGCCATTGGGCTGTTCAGCAAAACCTCCTATATCCGAACCAACAAAGGAATAGCCGCTCATGCACATACGCTGCATTTGAACGTTAGCTATCCAGAGATGCTCCCAAGTCGCGACATTATCACCTGTCCATGTAGACGAATACCGTTGTGTACCGGCATAGGCCGCCCTAGTTATTACAAAAGGTCTTTTAGGATACACATGTTTCTTCACCCCTTCATAGGTAGCCCTTACCATCTGCATACCGTATACGTTATGAGCCTTTCTATGGGTGCAAGGATGGCCATCGTAATTATGTCTGGTATCCAAAGGGGCGGTTTTAGAAGGAACCTCCATGACTGCCGGTTCGTTCATATCGTTCCAAACTGCGTGAACCCCCAAATCTGACATAAATTCTTTATAAAGCTCCGCCCACCATTCGCGTACTTCTGGATTGGTGAAATCAGGGAAATTACACTCGCCCGGCCATACTTTTCCTTGCATTAAGGGCCCATCTCCACGTTTACAGAAATA
>CAJQMW010000493.1 GCA_905479535.1 uncultured Maribacter sp.
TTTCTTTTTCTCCAACGGAATAGACCCGGAATATGCGGTTATTGGTCGTGTGGCACGTAAAATATGGGCCAAGGCTATGAAACACAAGTATGGCACCGGAGAACGGGCGCAAATGCTCAAATACCATATACAGACCTCTGGAAGAAGTTTGCATGCCCAGGAAATCGATTTTAATGATATCCGGACCACGCTTCAAGCCCTATATGCTATATATGATAACTGCAATTCCCTTCATACCAATGCCTATGACGAAGCTATTACGACACCTACAGAGGATTCCGTAAGACGTGCTATGGCCATACAACTAATTATCAATAAGGAATTAGGGTTGACCAAAAACGAAAATCCATTACAAGGGTCGTTTATTATTGAAGAACTAACTGATTTGGTAGAGGAAGCCGTCTTGCTTGAGTTTGATAGAATAAATGAAAGAGGTGGTGTTCTGGGTGCTATGGAAACGATGTACCAGCGTAACAAAATCCAAGAGGAAAGTTTGCATTATGAAACTTTAAAACACAACGGGGCCTTTCCGATTATTGGAGTAAATACCTTTTTAAGCTCCAAAGGTTCCCCGACAATTTTACCTAACGAGGTTATCCGGGCCACCGAGGACGAGAAGCAAAACCAAATAAAGACGCTACAACAACTACATGAATTTGAAGATACTTCGGGATTATTAAAAGGGTTGCAGGATGCCACCATTGCCAATAAGAACATCTTTGAAAGCCTTATGGAAGTGAGCAAAAAGTGTTCTTTAGGTCAGATGACCAATTCATTGTTTGATGTGGGGGGTCAGTACCGTAGGAATATGTAATGTAGATTGATGATTACGTATCACTTTTTACGACTATCGGATTTGTTACATAGCCTTTTTTTATAGTCGGCACGTCAATCAAGTTATCCCCTTTTTTTCCGGATCATACGATTTACGACTAAATTTAGGCCTACACACCCCTTAATCCCCTCTTTTTATAGGGGAAACGATTTCTTCCCTCCTAGAAAGGAGGGATAGAGGGAGGTTTTTTTTTACAAAACTTAAAAGTTGACTTCATGTGCAAACTATCCGATAGTCATATTACTTTTTGACTTTTCTATAAATCAATTTAATTGTCTTGACCATAAGAAGGGCTAAGGCACCCACTAGTAATCCAACAAGAAAGTCTTTAATAAGCGAAGGCAGTTTGGGAGCAAATTCATGCAAGAAATGAATGTTGTGGACAAAAATACCACCGGCCACCAAAAGCAGGGCTATAGTTCCAATAATGGCCAAACCCTTAATAACGTAGGGCAGCGCCTGCACCAATATTCTTCCAACCGTATCGGAAAAACTCTCGTCCCTATCGTTCCAGGCTATCAGCTTGGCTCCAAATTCGTCCATTCGTATAATTAAGGCCACAATGCCATATACCCCAACGGTTGCAATAATTGCGATTAGGGTGGTAACCATAATCTGTAGCCATATGGTTTCTTCGACTACGGTTCCCAGGGCTATGATTACAATTTCTACGGATAGGATGAAATCGGTTACGATAGCTGATTTTATCTTCTCCTTTTCCAGTGCCAAAATTTCTTCCTTCGTTAAATTTACAGTGGCAATGACTTCGTTCTTGTGCGCGTGCGGGAAGAAGTATTCATAGATTTTCTCGGCACCTTCGTACGCAAGGTATATCCCGCCAAGAAGTAAGATAACCGTAACGGCTACCGGAAGAAAAGCGCTAAGCAAAAAAGCAACGGGAAGAATGATTACTTTGTTCAGAAACGAGCCTTTGGTAATTGCCCACAATACAGGAATTTCCCTTGAAGAAACAAAACCTGATGATTTTTCAGCGTTCACGGCTAAATCATCACCTAATATACCGGCTGTTTTTTTGGCGGCGACTTTGCTCATGCTAGCCACATCGTCCATCAAGGTTGCAATATCATCAAGCAGGGCAAAAAATCCAGAGGCCATTTGGTATCGTCGATTTAATTTGTCAAATATGTCATTTTTTTTCTAATAAAATTGGCACAATCGATTGAATGTTGACCCACTTGTAAAATTCGATTCATAAATAGTTTTGAATATTGGAAGTGAAGTATTAGAATTTTAGGTCCATTTCTTTTGAATTAATTTTTTAAGTGATAAAGAGTCGAAAGCAATTGGAAATCCGTTTTCTTTAAAATAACGAGCCGCCACAATATGAAATGATAGTTTGTGGTATATCTAGAAAATAATCCAAAAAAAAATACTATGGAAACAATGACTAAGGATGGATTTACAACCATAAATCCTGCAAATGCAAATGAAATTAAAGGGTATGAATTAATGACCCAAGAAGAAGCGGACCAAGCGGTAAAAAAGTGCCATGAAGCTTTTTTGAAGTGGAGGCACAGACCTATGGAAGAACGCGGAAAAATCATTAAGAAAATCGGCAGCGTATTGCAGGAAAGGAAAAAGGAATTCACTGCACTTATGACCGAGGAAATGGGGAAACTACTTAAGCATGGCGAGCAGGAAATTGAACTCTGTTCCGGAATATGCGAATATACGGCAGGTAATGGCCTCAACCTGGGGCAATGACTGCAGCGGTTGACACTTGGTGAAATCTAGCGCATTGAGTGTGATAGAGGAAAGGATGCCACCAAATACAAAAGGATCCAAACGCTATCATTCCAACGCGCAACAATTCTTCTATATATTGAAATGGGAGGCAATCTTAGAACTGGTCAATGAGAAGTTAACAGTTTCGGAAAGGGAAGGAATTCATATGGAACCTGAAGTAGTTCACCAAATCAAGAACGAGGGAAATGATGAATTAACGTGAATAATGTTTAAGCCGCCCATAAAGATAATTGGTCGGTTTCAATAGGCGTAATGTTGAGCGATGGTTTTT
>CAJQMW010000494.1 GCA_905479535.1 uncultured Maribacter sp.
GGTAAATCATTTGGTCCAAGGTAATAGGAAGCGTGGTTTCGTGGCCGGCCATAACATTACTTGCCGAATCGCCGACAAGAATGACGTCTACTTTGGCGGCATCCACGATTTTTGCCATAGAGTAATCGTAGGCCGTGAGCATGGATATCTTTTCTCCGTTCTTTTTCATGTCCACCAAGGACTTTACCGTTACTCTTTTGTACTCTTTTTTAGCTATGGACATTGAGTTGTATTTAAGGTCGATAAAAATAAGGAGTTTTGTCGAGAATGTGGATTTCTTCCTAGAATGGTATTTATGGGCCAGTGACAAAGAATATACTTATTTTTAGAGTGATTTCTAAAATGACCGCTTATGAAAGGACTATTTACAATTCTTTATTTTTGCATGTGTACCATTTTATGCGCCCAGACTCCAAAGGAGGAAGTGAAAAATACCGTCAAGGATTTTTTTAAGTCTTTTCATGCACAAGATTCTGTGGGAATGCAAAAAACAGTGCATGATGATGTGGTTTTACAGACCATTGGCGCAGGAAAGGATGGTGTTCAACGCATCCGAACCGAGAATTTTGATGACCTCATACGGTCCATAACCAGTATTCCCGATTCCGTAAAATTTGAGGAGCGCATTTTGGACTATTCCGTACAAATAGACGGGGCCATGGCCAACGCGTGGACGCCCTATGAGTTTTGGCTCAACAATGAATTTCATCATTGCGGCGTAAATTCCTTTCAGCTATTTAAGGAAGCGGGCACCTGGAAAATTATTTATCTCATTGATACGCGTAGGAGGGAAGGTTGCCAACAACAATAAGAATTTTTAGACGTTTCTTATTTTTAAATGTCTTAAGATTCGATTGTACAAGGCTTTCCTTTTTTTAGGTTGTCCGGACACGAATTCCACGAATTGGCACTAAATTTTGGCAAATTCTTTTTTGGAATGCAGTACCTGAGATTTAGGATTTTAATTTCTCTGCGGACTTGCCCCGGGAATATTTACTATAAAGTCAGATTGTCCATGAATCATTTAATTTTTTTAGTATGAAGTTATTGGGAATAGGGTCACGTATTGATCATCCGGGATTTGGAAAAGGTGTTGTTACCAATGTATCTGCCTCCCAATATTGGGTGACTTTTCTGGAGAACGGTTTGGAAACGATTGAAATTGATGGTGAATTCGAAGTCATTGAAACGGTTGAAAATGAAGTGGATACCGTTAGTTTTTTTGATGTAGAGAGCTCTTTGGTCACTATTCTTCAAAAATGGAGCGATGCCACGCAACGTGTGGCCATTGCCGACAAATGGAAAGGCGGTAACCTTATTTTAGAACCTGGTGAAGCGGGATTGAGCAACAAGGAAATACCCATTGACACCTTTTTTCATAAAATTGTGATGGTGCGCGACCGTATAAGGGTCATGGAGCAAAAGATAAACAGCAGTAAAAATTTGGACGATCGGGAGAAGGTGGACCTTCAACAGTACATTACCCGAATTTATGGTAGTCTTACCACGTTTAATGTGCTATTTAAAAACAAGAGCGACCAGTTTATTGGGGAGCGGAAGTGATTGATATAAGATCGGTTTCGTTATCGTGTTCGTGTATGGTTTGTTGCGTTGGCAATAGGTTAGCAAATAATCGTGAGCTCATAATTCAGAAGCGAGGATTTTCCCTAGGAAAATCAGGCGCAATGAATTATAGGACACGTTGTTGTGCTTTCGTTATTTTTATGAATTACAGGCATCCAATTCACCCTCGAGGCGTTTAATAAGATCCTCAGATTGTTCTTTAAGTATATCCATTATGCTTAAGTGAACACCACTAATTTGATGTCTATATTTTATATCATTTAATAATTTTAACTTTTCCAATGGATTATCTAGACGTTTTTGTATCTGATTGTTTAAAAGCGATAGTTCTTTATTATTTTCTTTAAAATTAGCACTTATCCAATCTTTTGATATGATATTTTGAAACAAATTAATCTGTGAATTTGGTATACTATGAGTAGAAATTCTCAATACTAATGGAGCAAAATTATTATCAATATAAGAATTATTCTTACTGATTATATCTTCAAATTGACTCAACATTTGATAGTAATTGAGTATTATATTTTTGACCTCAGAATTTGTAATCACATTCATATGACCAGCTGAAAGCAATTCTTTGTAGGTTGAACTAGATTCCTTAAGTGTCATCCTATTATTTAATGTGCTAATTCTCCGGGAAAAATCATTATTTACTAAGAATTTGTTGGATGAATAATAATCATTAATTAATACTTCACTATCTCGTATAACTTCCAATTCAAATTCTATCTGAGAATTAATGGTGATTATTTGATTTTGCAAATCACTTACTAGGCTTTCAAAGTAAGTGCATTCCTTCTGCCTCTCTTTTCGTTCTTCTTTCCATAAGTTTATTTGAAGAGCAATTAATATTCCAATAACGACAAGAATTATTTCTCCGATAGCATAAATCAGATATTTACTGAATTTGTTTTCAGTCAGCATTTTTTGTCTAATTATTCTAAAGAATTTTATCATTGGTTTATTGGTTTGTCATAATGAAGCACAACGTATAGATAAGTGGAGTTTCAATTCTATTTATCGGTTGATAACGAAGTTAGGATTTTCCAATTTTTGTTTGAACACATAGCAAGAAATCTTAAAGAAAAGTTTTAAACAATCCCAGCAAAGCAATCCCCCCTTTGAAGGGGGCAATTCCGAATGAATATCCGGAATGGGGATGTTATGGTTGTGACAATCATGACAACACCCCTTAAATATGTCTTCCTCGCGTTCCTCGTCGGAGACAAAAAGGGGACAATTATAACCATCATCCAAAATCTATGAAACCTTTTTCTCCGAGAGGTATTTCCAATACCGTTTTGGTACATGCTGCATATGTAGCTTTTTATTAATACGCGATTTAATATTCGTACTCTTAAAATAATTGTTCCAAAGGTCCTGATACTCATATTCCTCATTGGTAAAGGCGCTATTCTTATGAATACTATTTCCATAACCTTCCTTGAGGTCCAAGGAAATCAATTCTACTCCCTCTAAATTATAATACAAGCCATATTTCCGTTTTAGGTCATAGATAATCCATTGTTGGTCCGCATAGCGGTTGCGAAAATGTTTTGAAATTAAGGGCAGAACATCAAAATCCGGTTCAATATTTGCAAAATATACCTCGTCTTTCGTCAATTGAAACCGTACAAAAGCCTCCATCCGGTGTTTTTCCCTGCCTACCTTATGTGCCAACTGGTTGATTCGGAGTATGACATCATCCGAGAAATCATGGGACTTTTTTTGATTACTGCCCATGAGCTTTTGAATATAATGATAGAGTAGGGGCTCTATTCCCTTTTTTTCACTCAAAAAGGCAAAGTAAATATTCTTTACGGCTGAATTACTCTTTTTTTGGATACCTGTCCATACCCGTTTCGCTAAAGCCACGTTGGTAAATACGGTTTCTGTTTCGGCGAACAAACCTTTTTGTGTCTGTCCGTTCCGTTGAATATCGGCCTGATTCACTTTTTGTTCAAACCCACTAAAAACGGCGGTTAAAAACCCATTAAAGCTGCCGTCATAAATAAATGTTTTAGAAGTGTTCATATGCAATGCTTTTTATTTTTTCAATTTTGTTAAGAACAATATTTTTTTTCTACTCAAACTTCTTTTGACCTTGCTTTTAAACACGATGTACCTGTAGCCCAAGCGTAAAACAGTTTCACGGCTTTGTTCCAAAAAGTTGAACTGTTCTTGTGAATGTATGTTCTCTAGGTTATTCATATTATCTTAGTTAAAAAGTGATAATTGACTACTATAACTGCTTCTAAACTTCCCAACAGAGGTTTGTAAGATAATTCCCTTAATACGGTCCGCATCTAAATCCCTACGTTCCCAATGGGGAGAATCGCACAGCATAAAGAATTTGGCCCGGTTGAGGGCAACCCCCATTTTCTTTAGGTGCTCCCAATTCAGTTTTCTAAATTTTCGTCCGTTCAAGATTTTATGCACGGATTTCATGCCCACACCTGGAATACGGGCCAGCAATCGTTTGTCCGCCCTGTTAATGTCCACGGGAAAGTGATTTAAGTTCCGTAATGCCCAGCTTAGTTTAGGGTCCACTTCAATGTCCAAGTTGGGATGCTCATCGTTCAAGATTTCGTTTACCGCAAAGCCATAAAAACGAAGGAGCCAATCGGTCTGGTACAATCTATTTTCCCTGAGCATGGGAACCTGTGTGCCAATGGCAGGTAAACGCTTATCATCCGCCACGGGAACATAACCGGAATAATAGACCCGCTTCATATTATAATTTTTGTAGAAGTGGGTAGCGGAGTACATGATATCCTTATCAGATTCTCCTGTGGCACCTACAATCATTTGCGTACTTTGTCCCGCAGGCGCATATTTGGGCGTACTTCGTATAATTTTCTTTTCGGATTGGTAACGGACGATTTCATTCTTCACTTTAAGCATGGGCTTTAGGAAGTCCTCGTGTTTCTTATCCGGTGCCAAGAGTTTAAGACCGGAGATAGTGGGGATTTCTATGTTGACCGATAAACGGTCCGCATACAGTCCGGCCTCGTACATTAATTCATCACTGGCTCCTGGAATGGATTTTAAATGAATGTACCCGTTAAAATTTTCTTCTTCCCTAAGTTTTTTGGCTACCGCCACCAAGCGTTCCATCGTGTAATCCGGACTTTTAAAGATGCCCGAGCTTAAAAAAAGACCTTCGATATAATTACGTCTATAAAAGTTGATGGTCAAATCCACTACTTCCTTAATTTTAAAAGCAGCTCGCTTTACATCGTTACTTTTTCGTGTAACACAATAGGCACAATCAAAAATGCAATGGTTGGTCAATAAAATTTTTAGTAGGGATACACATCTACCATCTTCCGTATAACTATGGCAGATACCTATTCCGGTGCTATCGCCAAGACCTTTGTTCTTATTAGTGCGATTACTACCGCTACTGGAACAAGAGACATCGTACTTGGCGGCATCGGCCAAAATGTTCAATTTTTCCTTGATACGTTCAAAGTTCATAGGTCTTGTATATATTCCAAAATTATGGATATATTCCTAATTATGGAAATAATCCAAATAAAATTTTGGATATAATCCATATTTAGTATATTTGAGTATGGAAAATGAACTTACTTTAAAACGTTTTACGGATATACGCAGAGAACTGGGGTATACCCAAGCGGAATTTGCGGCACTCTTAGGCGTGTCCAGTACGACTGCCGATATTGAACGTGGGCGTACCAAATTATCCGGAAAAGTGGTGTCCGAACTTTTAAAGCAGTTTAAAATTAATCCGTTGTGGTTGTTCGGGGAAAGTGAACAACAGTATTTAGAAACTTCAAATACTAGTGTTATTCCTAAAGTTGTAACGGTAGACTCTTCCGATAGTGATAACATGGTTTTGGTAAACGCCAAAGCCGCTGCAGGCTATCCACAGAATATAACGGATACCAGCTGGTACCAGCAACTACCTGCATTTGATTTACCTATACCAGAGTTCAGGAACGCTACCTATCGCGGCTTTCAGATTGAAGGGGATAGTATGTTGCCCAATTTGCACCCAGGGGAATGGGTTCTGGCCAGGGCCATTGAGCATATAGACCATGTGAGTGCGAACAAGATGTATGTGGTGGTGTTACAAGACTCCATTATGGTGAAAAAGATTGAAAAAAGGCCGAATTCCAATAACATCACTTTGGTCTCGTTGAACGAAACCTACCCGCCTTACGATATTAAACCGTTTCAAGTCCAAGAGATTTGGGAAGTAAGCAGTAAGATTACCTTTAACGTAGATGCCACTACGGATAGTGGATTGTTACGCCAGTTACAGGAATCCATGCAAGAGTTAAAAAGCCAGTTGCAGCATGTCAAAAAAGTGTAGTGCCCTCGATGGTATGTTCTTAAAAACATGTCACTTCGAGTGATTTTTCGACAAAGGAGAAAAATTGTATCGAGAAGCGGCCATTTAATAATTATTCTTGATATTTTTTTCAAGAAAAAAACTCGAACTGACGGCTTTTTGAATGTAAAGTATTGAAAGACCTATGTTTGAGCGGAATTTAATTTCTTCACATAAAGCCCACTACTTTTTAGATTAAATCCGAGACTTTTATATAGACTGATGGCCGCCGTCCTATGATGACCGCTAAAAAGCAGAACGTCGTTCAATTTCCTTTTTTCGGACTGTTCCAAGAGTTTTTCCATCAATTTACGACCGATACCTTTTCCGCGATGAAGTTCAGAGACCACAACATCCTCCACCATTCCCTTATAACCCGAAACCACCTTGTAATTGGCCATCATGGCCATACCAATAAGTAAATCGCCTTCCATACAGCAAACCACGTCGATAGTAGCCGGAGCCTCAAAAATGGTTTTTAAGGATAGTTGTTTTATTTCCGAATTCAACTGTTGGTACAGTTCCGTCAATTGGTCTTGGAGCTGTTCGGTGATATCTTCCGGTTGCAATAATTCTATTGTCATGGTTGTTTCTTTTAGAATGTACACTAAAAATATACCTTTTTCTTCATCATTCACCTAATGAAACTATTTTCTAAATGATGTATATTTAGAAGCTTACCAAAGCTATCATGGACATGAAAATTTTTTTTTGCTTGCTTGGGATTTTATCATGTATGGCCATAAAGGGTCAAAGCTTAAACGACACCTTGTTAGTTGGGTATACGCGTGCAGCCCCTTTTATCGTCTTAAACGACGATAGGGTAGAGGGCTTGAACGTATGGTTGTGGAAACAGGTAGCCCAGGGTGTAGGCAAGCCCTACAAGATGGTGCAGATGGACTTTTCTAACATGTTGGATTCCCTAAAAACCGGCGGTATAGATATTAGCATCAATCCTTTGACCATTACCAGTAATCGAAGTAAGGAGATGGAGTTTACCCATTCGTTCTATGCATCTAATTCCACTGTTGCCGTAGCACAAGTTTCGTCCTTCAATAAGTTCATGACCTTTATCAAAGGTTTTTTTAACCTTAATTTTCTCAAGGGATTGTTTCTCCTGCTATTAATTATCTTAATTTTTGGTTTTTTAGGCTGGTATTTTGAGCGGAAAAGGAATCCAGAAAACTTTAGACCCACCTATAGGGGTATTTGGGATGGCCTCTGGTGGTCGGCCGTAACCTTAACGACCGTTGGCTACGGAGATAAGGCACCTAAAACGCGGATGGGTAAAATATCCGCTTTGGTTTTAATGTTCGGGGGGCTTTTGTTCATTTCCGGGCTTACGGCAAGTATTGCCTCTAGTTTAACCGTGAATCAGATGAGCAATAATCCGGAGGGATTCAATGAGTTCAAAAACCGAAAAGTGGGCACCATAGCCAAATCCGGTACCCGCACCTTTTTGTCCGAACATTTTTTTAAGAATGTAAGCACTTATCCTGGAGTGGTACCTGGACTTAAGGATTTGAAAAAAGGTAAAATCGAAGCTTTTTTATACGACGAGCCCATTTTAAAATATAGGATTCAAAAAGATTCCAGTCTTAACGATTTGGATTTACTCCCACTAAAATTTGATGTTCAGTTTTACGCTTTCGGTCTACCCAAAACACATACAAGACTAGAGCAACAAATTTCGCAAAGAATCCTTGAAATCATGGAATCCAAAGAATGGGAAATCGTGTTGAACGAGTATGGACTGGCAGAACTTTAAGGATTATAGCCTTCTACATCTCCTAAAGAAAGCGTTAGGGGGCCAAATTCATGGGATTTGGGCAAAAATGCCCCACTTTGGGTCACCAACCAATCGTCCCAAGTAGCCTCAAGTCCACCAATAGGAATGATCCTAACCCACATTTTAAAACTTTTCGGGAAGCCGCTTGGTTGTAGTATCCAAAGATAAGAATCGCCAGGGGTGGAGCCACCGGAAGTATAGGTGACCAAAAGTCCGTCCGAACCATCTTCCAAAGTAACGATACTTCGCTTGGTACCCTTATCAAAAACCTTGTAGGGCGCTACAAGCCAAAAGGAATCGTTATTAAAAAAATCGATGGCCTTCCCCACAATAGCATCACTATCATTTTCGTTCAATCGTTGTCCGTTTTTATAAGCCAAACTGGATTCCGGGGCGATCAGATCTACCTTCACTTCATAATCGTCCCAGTTTACTATTACGGCCCCATTCTTTTTATCCCACTTATATTTGTTTTTTCCTCTTTGGTAGGACCATTCCAAAAAACGGGTGTTCTGGTACTGCTCGTAATTTAAAGTAGCTAACATTTTTTGGGCAAGCGCATCGGCCTCAGGGCCAGCTTGGCCTTTGGGAAGCTTTTCGTTATAAATTGCATAAATAGTTCCAAAGGCAATGATTGCCAGTAGAAGTAGAACACCTAAAATTTTCAAGAGTTTACGAATCATTTACAAGTTTTTGTACTGAAATTTAAATTTGTTTTGAACAAGTAATCACAATATGAGGACATTTAGATTATGGATTATTGTTTTACTACACTATTTTTTGAATTTGAACTTGAATTTGAATTTGACACTTGAACTTATTTACTAACGAATAATATTAATTTTTGTAATTAATCCCACTCCCTTTGGTGCTTAGGGGGCCTAATATCCTACTGCGGTATCGTCGCCACGCTTATCGGCACCGCCCTCTAATTTACCGTTCGGTAATATTCGTATGGCATCGACCTTTCCAATAATTGGGGTACGTTCTTCATTAATGATATAGCCTTTGGTTTTCATTTCCTCTTTTAAGGTGTCCGGAAAGCCTTCTGGCTCAAAAATAACCATGTCCGGCATCCATTGGTGGTGAAAGCGAGGTGCATTCACGGCCTCTTGCATGCTCATGTTAAATTCATAGGTATTCAAAATAGTTTGGGCAACAGCGGTAATGATAGTGGATCCGCCCGGAGTACCGACTACCAGCCAGAGCTTTCCGTCCCGCTCCACAATAGTAGGGGTCATACTGCTTAACATACGTTTTTCTGCGGCAATACTGTTGGCTTTAGCACCTATAAGTCCGAACATGTTGGGAACGCCCGGTTTGGCACTAAAATCGTCCATTTCATTATTAAGGAAAAAGCCCAATTCATCAGAGTACAGTTTTGAGCCATAAGCGCCATTTAAAGTGGTGGTCACCGATACCGCATTCCCTTCGTCATCTACAATGGAATAATGGGTAGTTTCCATACTTTCCACTATTTCTATATTTCCACGCTCCACTTCCGATGATTTGGTAGCTGTATCAAAAGAAAAATTTTGCATCCGTTCGTGTAGGTAGCTTTCACTTAAGAGTACATCTAAAGGTATATCCACGAAATCGGGATCCCCTAAATAGTAGTTGCGGTCGGCATAGGCCCTACGCGATGCTTCGGTAAATAATTGTACCGTTTTCGCAGAATTATGACCAAAATCAGTAATATCATAGGGTTCCATCATTTTAAATATCTGGTTGATGGTTACGCCGCCACTACTTGGCGGACTCATGGAAATGATGCGTAAGTCCTTATAATTAAAAATAATGGGTTGACGCCAAATGGCCTCGTACTTTTCTAAATCCTCTTCGGTAACAAAACCTCCGTTTTCTTGAATAAAAGCCGCCAATTTTTGGGCGACTTCCCCTTTGTAAAATCCGTCCCTACCATTTTCAGCTATTTTTCGCATGGTATTGGCCAGAGCGGGATAGGTAATGATGTCCCCTTCTTTGAATTCCGTGGCAAATTTGGTGCTATCACCGTTCACCGTAATAAATTTTTCCCGTTGGCTCGCCAGTCTTTTTTCTTGGTTGGTGGTAACCACTACCCCCTTTTTGGCCAATGCAATAACGGGTTCAAAAATATCCTTGAGTGGGAGGGAGCCGAATTTTTTATGTACCTCGATTATTCCGGCAACGGTACCCGGAACGCCTACGGCAGTAGCTCCCGATATGCTCATATCCGGTATGACATTTCCGAGCGAATCCAAATACATATCCTTGTGCCCCGATAAAGGTGCTTTTTCTCGGTAATCCAGCCCCCCTACGTCACCATTGGCTTTTCTGTACACCATGAAACCACCGCCACCAAGGTTCCCTGCAAAAGGATACGTAACGACCAAAGCCATTTCCGTGGCGACCATTGCATCGAATGCGTTACCTCCTTTTTTCATGATTTCAACCCCAATCTTAGAGGCCTCTTCGCGGGCGGATACTACCATGGCCTCGTCCGTAACCAGACCTTTGGGTTCGGCGGGAGCTTTTTTACAGTGTGATAATAGGAACAGGCATACAACTAAAAGGGAAATTCTTTTCATACGTAATGTGGATGTTTTGTTGATTGGTCTAGTTAAAGCAATTTGAATTTTTGCTGGGAAAAGATAATCAATTCCTCGAAAAACCGGGTAAATTCCTTTTCAAAATCGGCATAGTTTTCCTCCAGGTCCACGATGGCGAAATTCATTTTAGATTTATTTTGAGTCCTACGGTTCATGCCGTTCAGTACCTTGGCAATACCTTCCATTTTGGAGTAGTTATAAATCCAATTGTCGGTAATCATATAGGGCATCATCCGTTTAACGCCATCGGGCAGCACAGGATAATTATCCTCTAAAAGATCATAAAAATTGTTCACGAACATATCCAGGGGAATATCGGAATAAACGGACCAATTTTTAGCCAAAAAATGGTCGTAGAAAATATCCACGATCACACGGCTATAATGGCTGTAATTACCATGAAGTCGTTTACTGCTAATTTTTGGAATGGGATGACTGTCGGTGTAAGTATCGATTTGACGGTGCAGTTCAATGCCTTTTTGTACCCTTGGCGGTAGGTGCTTGAACTTGTTTCCTCGTATACTGTCGGCAATAAAATTCCCTACGGTAATTTCGGGATCGCCAAAAGACAAGTAAATGTGGGCAAGAAAGTTCATTAATCGATGATATTATGGTAAGGTCGAATTTACGAATTGCTAAACTCCCAATTGGTAACAGACCTTTATATTTGCAAAAACTTAATTGAAAATATGACTCTTATCAAATCTATTTCTGGAATTAGGGGCACTATAGGTGGGAAGCCCGGAGACAATTTGACCCCTATCGATGCCGTAAAGTTTGCCGCTTCCTACGGTATTTGGTTAAAGGAGAATTCCAAAAAGGATAAATTGAAAGTTGTTATTGGGCGTGACGCCCGTTTATCCGGGGAAATGATACAAAACCTAGTGGTATCCACTTTGGTGGGTCTTGGGATTAATGTTATTGACCTGGACTTGTCCACTACACCCACAGTAGAAATTGCCGTACCCTTGGAAAAAGCGGATGGAGGTATTATCCTTACCGCCAGTCACAATCCCAGGCAGTGGAACGCTTTAAAGCTATTGAATGAAAAGGGGGAGTTTTTGGATGCTGCCCAAGGCGCTAAAATATTGGAAA